>NZ_BAFM01000023.1 GCF_000334895.1 Halococcus agarilyticus
TGAGCGGTGAAGGTCGGCTCGATCAGCACGTCCCCGAGGATCCGTTCGACGACCGCGGGGTCGCGGTCGGCGAGACTCTCGACGGCGGCGCTCAAACTGTCGGCGAGCGATCCCTCCTGGGAGGCGGTCCGGATCGCGCGGACGCGTTCGCGCTCCTCGGCGAGGTTCACCATCTCGAAGTACGTCGTGAACGCGCGCGCGACCGTGACCGCGGTCTCGGGTTCGAGGCCGCGCAGCGTGCGATCGAGGGCGTCGCGCGAGTCGCGCTCGCCGTCGCGGTAGTCGATCGCGGTGGTGCGGAGCTCCTCGACCGTCTCGAACGCGTCGGTCGAGGTCTGCGCTTCGAGAACGTCACCGACCAGCGCGCCGAGCTCCCGAACGTCCCGCTCAACCGTGCGATTGTGTAGCGTCATCGTGTTGTTAGAGCACGATACTCTTGTATCGAGTGAACCCTTCGATACTCGTGCCGATACCCTCGCGGCCGATGCCCGAGTCCTCGTTTCCGCCGAACGGGATGTCCCCGAGACCGTGGGAGGGTGCGCCGTTGATTCGTACTGCGCCGGCGTCGATCCGCTCGGCGACCCGGAGCGCACGGTCGTACTCAGTAGTAAAGACGCAGCCGTCGAGCGCGAGATCGGTCCCGTTGGCGATCTCGATGGCGTGGTCCTCGTCGGCGAACGTCGTCACCGGGATCACGGGACCGAACTGCTCCTCGGCGACGAGGCGTGCGCTCTCCGGAACGCCGCCGAGCAACGTCGGCTCGAACGTTTGTCCACTGCGCCCGCCGCCGCGAACGATCTCGGCACCCCGATCGGTGGCGTCGGTGACGAGCTCCTCCACCCAGTCAGCCTGGTCGTCGCTGATGAGCGGCCCCAGCGCCGTTTCCTCGTCGAAAAGATCACCCGTCGGATACCCGTCCATCTCGCTCTCGATCCGTTCGACGAGATCGTCGTGGATCGACTCGTGGACTAGGACGCGGCTGATCGCCGAACACCGCTGGCCGGCGTACTTGAGACCGCCCTTCGCACACGCCGCGGTGGCTTCGTCGAGGTCGGCGTCGGGGAAGATGATCGCGGGGGCGTTCCCGCCGAGCTCCATGTGGAGGTGCACGATCCCACTCTGGCGGGCGACGTGTTCGCCTGCGCCCGACGAACCGGTCATCGCGATCGCATCGATCTGCTCCGAACCGGCGAGCACGTCGCCGATCGAACTTCCATGTCCCGGAACGAAGTTGAACCCGCCCGCCGGAACGTCGGTCGACGCGATGACGTCGGTCAGGATCGCGGCGCTCACGGGAGTCTTGCTCGCGGGTTTGAGCACAACGCTGTTGCCGGCCGCGAGCGCGGGCGCAACCTGAAGCGCGGTCGTCGAGAGCGGATAGTTGTACGGCGTGATGCAGAGCACGGTTCCGCGGGGTTCGGGCTTGGTGATTGCCTCCCAACCCTCGTGCCCGGCGGTCGCTCCCGGCCGGAACTCGCCCTTTAGTCCTCGGGCTTCCTCGACCGCGCGCTCGAATCGCTCGGCAGCCGATTCGACTTCGCCGCGCGCGCTCGCGATCGGCTTTCCCGCCTCACGAACGATCACGTCCGCGAGTTCGTCCTTCCGGTCGCGCAGGCCTGCGGCGATGGCTTCGAGCCACGCAACCCGCTCGGGGATTGTCGACGCAGCCATCGCCGGCTGCGCACCCTCGGCTGCATCGAGCGCTGCTTCGGCCTGGAGCGGGCTCGTGGCGGTGATCCGGGCGAACACGCCACCTTCGGCGAGATCGCTCACTTCGATGACGCCGTCGCCGCTCTCCCACTCCCCGTCGATGTAGGGGCGTTCAGTGTGCATCTTCAACACGGTAGCCATAGACACAAATTCGATTCCGAGAACAAAATGTTTACTGTGTAATTAATAAACACTCAAATAGGCTCAAGGAATCCCTGAGTTTGACCGTGTCGGCGAGCTAGAGCTCTTCGGCATGGCTCTGATAACTTCGAAGGTCTCCTTTTTGCTTCAGCGCCCGATTTAGTGCTCTATTGAAAATGCGGTACAGGAGTACAATCATAGCGTCTTGGCGAGTTTCTTGATGTTGTTGAGCGCGAATAGGAGAACGATCTCACGGAACTGACGATACCAGAACCGCGAACGCAGGGCGGAGTCCTGCGTTCGCTTGACCGTCGAATAGGACGTCTCGGACATCCATCGCTGGGTGTAGCCTTTTGCTCGGATGAGCGCATTATTCGCAACAGCCATCGGTCTCGATCCTTGGTGATGAACGAGGTACTCGACGTCTAACGCAGCGATTTCGTATTCGGTGTGCCAGTCCTGGAAGCCGTTGTCAGCAGCCACTGACCGCAGATCGTCCGCGTTCCTGCGGACGACCCGCGGTCCGGCCTTGGTGTCGTGTTCGCGCTCGATACAGCAATGGATGTCCAGCACCGCAAGCGACTCTGTATCGGTCAGCGTCGTCGCTTTGGCTGTCTTCACGCTTCGCCCACAACGCTGGGGGTAGTACTGTGAGGCTTGCCGCCGTTCGAAGAACGTGCTATCCAGCGCGACATCTCCAGACTGCGGGTGTTGCTGCGCTGAAACGCGCAGCAACGCCCGCCAGACGTACATCGCGTACCGATCGAGTGAGTGGTAGAACGTGGTCGGATCAGGCAGCGCGTCTGAATGGAGCCCGAGCAGATCACACACCTCCGGCATGAGGCTCAGGCGGTCGATGAGTTCGGTGAAGGTGTAGCCTTCTTCCTTGCGGATACAGTGTACTGCTGTGTTGAATAGGGGTACAGCGCGGGGATCATAGAGACTCGCAGAGTTGTTCGATGTTCGAGATAGCGAACATCAGGACGATCTCGCGGAACTCACGATACCAAAACTGCGCTCGCACGGCGGAGCCGAGCGAGCGCTTCGTCGTCGAGTACGATGTCTCGGACATTCATCGCTGGGAGTATCCCTTCTCCCGGATCAAGGCGTTGTGGCCGACTGTTTCTGGCGACGATCCCCGTTCGAGAACGAGCGGATCGACGTCGAGCGTGTAGAACTCGAACTTGCCCATCCAGTCGTGGAATCCCTTGTCTCGGCGACTGAGAGCAGGTCGTCGGCGTTCCGCCGGACGACCTGCGGCCCGAGTTTCGTATCGTGCTTCCACTCGACCGAGCACTGTAGATCCAGCACAGCAAGCGACTCCGTATCGGTGAGAGTTGTGACTTTTAGCGTCTGTACGTCTCGATCCGCTCGCTGAAGGTAATACGACGAGGCGTGACCACGTTCGAAGAAGGTACTGTCGAGAGCAGCGTGCCCGGACTGCGGGAGTTGCTCCGCAGAAACGCGGAGCAACGCCCGCCAGATCGTCATATTGAATCGGTCGAACGATTTGTAGATCGTGGAGTAGTCCGGGACATCGTTGAGGTCGAGTTCAAGAATCTCGCGCAGTTCGCTGAAGCAGCGGAGACGATTTTCCGTTTCACGGTAGCTGTGGTCGTCTTCAAGCCGATATCCGTGAATGACGAGGTGCTTCCAGCGGGCAAGCCCACCTTCGGCGGGCTTGCCCGCGTTGGTCCCTAACGCTTGTATGGCAAGCCGCTTACAGTCCTTCAGGAAGTCGAGGAGATCGACTTCAGCCATACCGGTCTTCCTCGGCTTCATCCTTACCGATGTGACGGTCTATCCCGCCGCCCTACCCCTGTTCAACAGAGCAGTAAAATGAGGGTGTGATAGAATCGATCTCTTACCGTATCACGGTGCTCCCAGGGTTGTCTCCGCGATCATCGTTGGTGATTGCGACGACGAGTCGCAGACACAGCGCGAGGTAGCACTGTGTTCGGGCATGAACGCGGCCTCGGGCGCGAAACGTCCCGAGATTGCAGTCGTTGCACGCTCCGATCGTTCATTCAGCCTGTGATCGCCGGTCATACGTCTCGTTCAAGACCAATTGCTGACCGAAGAGGAGGGGTTCCACCGACATCAGGCGAGAATCGGAAAAGTCCGCCTGCACCTTTCCCTTCAATATCTCTATCGTTGCCAGCCAAAGCGGTAGTCACGTATGCATCCGAGTAGTTTGACCCTCCGAATGTGATTGCGGAAACCTTCCTTGCCGGAAAATCGACACGGTTAACGATACTGCCGTTCTCTGGATGGTGACGCACGACACAACCACCGTTCCACCGTGCTGACCAGACATACCCTTCAGCGTCGACGGTGAGACCATCCGGATTTCCTGGTGTCCCAATGGTTGAGGCGAACGGTTGGCGATTCACAAGATCTCCACTTTCGGGATTATAGTCGAATTGCCAGATGGTTTGAGCCTTTGTTTCAGTATAGTAAATACCATTCTGGTCAGGGATGAATTCCAAACCATTAGAAATGTCTACGTTTTCAATCAGTGATCGAAAGCGACCATCGGTCTCAAATCGGTATAAACGTCCATTTGGCGGGAGAGTTCCGGCGTATACTCGTCCTCTCGAATCCGCCACTACATCATTGAATCGAGAATCGGCTTCCTCGGGAATCTCGGTCAAAATAGTGCTCTCTTCGCCTTTATTCCAAACAGTAACCATACCACAATCTTCGAAAAGTAGTAGCGATCCATCCTTCTGTATAGTGAATCCGCCAATTCGAGATCCTTCTCGGACTCGTTCATGATCGTTTGCAGTGGCATCGTATCGATGAAGATGTCCTTGCGGGATATCTACGAAGTAAATGACATTCTCACCAGGGTGCCAAAGAGGGCCTTCTCCCACCTCACATCGAATATCCAACACGCATTCAGGACTCATGAGAGTTAGTGAGGTTGAGAAAGCAATTAACCTTTGTGCCATCCGTCTTTAGCTAAGCCTCGATCGTTGGCTGAGTGACGGTAGCGAGCCGCTCTTGGAGAATCGGTCGCTGTTGGTGAATCTTCTGAGCATCTTCGATCAGCCGTTCCAACAGCGGTGGTGGAGAGTAGCCGAGGTAATCACCGAGTTCGTGAAGGATGAGCTGGGCGTGCGACCGGAAGGTCGCAGCCCAGCGTTCCGTCGGAAAGACGCACTCGTCATCAGCTTCCTCTGTCACTACCTTTAGCAACGCTCGACTCACCACCAACGACAGCAACGCTGCGTACAGCAAAACCTCCACCACGTGCTTCTTGCTTGTATCGAACTCGTCCAGTTCGTACTGCGTCTTCAGCTCCCGAAACAGTACCTCTACTTCCCACCTGCACCGATACAGTGTCGCTATATCCGCCGGTAGAAACGACTCTCGCGACAAGTTCGTGATGTACAACTGGTAGTCGTCGGCGTCCTCGACGTGGACGCCGACGACGCGGAATCGCTTCGTATCCCACGACTGCGTGCCCGCGTACTCACGCCGCTGGAACGAGACTTCTACTTCGACATCGATATATATTCAAAGACAGAGATATTGAAACACTCCTGGTGGACTGATCGATTCGAGTGCTGTCCAGACTGCTGATCGGATCTCGGCACAACTGTCGAAGTAGCGGTTACCGAGGATGAGTTTGAGTCGCCGCCAGTACTCTTCGGTTGGATTCAGGTCCGGCGATCCAGTCGGGAAATACACCAGCTCGATCGGTTCATCGGCGGCGAAGTTCTTCACCACCTTTGCGGTGAAGTACGTCGCCTGGTCCAACAGCACCACCAACTTCTCGCCGAATTCTGTCTGAAGATGCTCCAGAAAGCGGATCGTCACCTCGCCGATGAACGATCCGCCGCACTCCAGCACCGTCGTCTCCCCGTACTCAGTGACTGCTCCCAGAAGGTTCACGCCCTCGCGAGAGGCCGACACGCCCACGGTCGGCCTCTCGCCAACCGGATACCATGCTGCATAGAGGTCCGCTCCAACCGCTTTCCGTGTCTGGTCGATCGTGACGACCGTCGCGTCCTCGTCACGGTGTCCTACTTTTTTTCGACTATCTCCTCGAACTCCTCACGTTCGTCTTCGTCGGCAGAGGCCGGTTCCGGCCGGGGTCTCTTCGGTGAGACCCGGCCTTGTGCATGAGCCGACAAACGTGACGGCGTGAGAAAGCGACGTCAAACGTCTCGATGAGGTAGTGCTGGGCGAGAACGCTACTCCACGCTGGGTCGTCGTATCCGGCTTCTTCAGGTGGCTCATGGAGTACAGCGGTGAACTGCTCGAACTGGTCGTCGCTGAGTTCGGATGGACGGCCGGGACGAGATTTATCGTAGAGCGCGGCGTCGAAGCCGCGCTCTTCGAAGCGATTCAACCAGTTGTAGACGGTCTGTCGGTCCCATCCGTATTTGTCTTCAATATCGGCCGGAGAGAGTCCTTCCAGATATTCGCGAGCAGCGGTGAGCCGTTTGATCGCCTTTGGGTCGGTCTCGTCCACGAGTTGCTCACGGACTCGACGTTTCGTGAGGTCGGGAATCTTGTTCCCTTCCTTGGCCATATCGGTGGTTGTTTCGCCGGCGTATCAAAACTTCCGGCACACGGTATACTTCCGCTGAAGATCCCCCACGATGTCGTAGACGTGCTCACCTTCGAGAGGAATGGCGCGACCGCGCCATTCCCTCAACTCTGCCGTTATCACTGGATTTGAACTGTCTTCAGCTGACTCATGAAGTAGCTGTCGTTCTCATCGATCAGTGCAAACCGGCGGAACTTGAAGTACGCTCGATCGAACAGTACCAGCCATCCTTTCAGCCACGAGCCTGTATCGAATGCGGTGCTGTCGTGGGCTTTTTCATCGGTGACGCTGAACCTCTCGATCATCTGGTCGGTAGCGTTATGGAGCAGGTGGAGCCGTGCTCCAGCCTGCTCCTCTTTGCGACCTTCGTACTCCTCAGCAAGGAACTGATGCAACCGCAGGACCGTCACATCAGCGATGATCACATCTCTGAATCGGCTGAATTCTTCACTGACCGTGTGTGGGACAGCGACCTCGTCGAGCGCAGTCTCGACGAGGTCGCAGAGATACTCCGCGAACAGCGACGTGAGTCGCTGGTAGAAACCGCCAGGTGAAAGCGTCTCGTCGGCTGTAGAGTTGTAAGCACGTCTGAAGCCGGCGAGTGTTCGGCTCTCGCCTGCGGCGAAGCCGAACACGAACGCCCAGACCAACGCTGGGATCTGGAGCTTCCCATCTCGCTCGACCACGCCGAGTTCCTCGGCGTGCTCTTCGAGCATCGTCGATGGAAAGAGCGTAGTGAGCCGCTGCATAATTCGAGGTGAGGAGGCATCGTCGTACACAGACACCGCCTCCTCACTCCTGCCGAAAAGATGCCTCGATAAGCCGCCGCTGTCACGCGATTTTTCGCTTAGCTAAAGACGGATGACCTTTGTGCATTCGTATTCGGTTAAGATGGAAAACCGCCACACAGCTCGGCATTCACCTCCTCAAGCAGAGTAAGTCGTGACGGCGATGGCTGCTTGGCTTCGTGATACAGAATCTCGCCGAGGTTTGGTCGAGGATACCCGTAGCCAGCGGCGATCTCCTGAAGGATTAGCTGGGCGAGCGACCGGAAGGTCGCCGCCCAGCGTTCCAGCGGGAATACGTACTCGTCACCTTGCTCCTCGGCGTACTCGACGAACTCGCGAAGGATGGCTCTGCTGACGACCAATGTCAGCAGAGCCGCCACTACCTGAATCTTCACGATGTGAGCCTTCTCGGTTTCGAACTCACCCAGAGAGTACCGCGACTTCAACTCTCTGAACAGCAGCTCTACCAACCACCGTGCTCGGTACAACGTGGAAATCTCGTCAGGACTGAACTCATCATGCGGTAGATTGGTGATGTACAGCCGATAGCCGTCGTCGGCGTCCTCGTCGCGGACGCCGACGACTCGCAACCGCTTGGTGTCCCACGATTTCACCCCATCGTACACTCGTCGCTGGAAGGAAACTTCGACTTCAACATCGATGTGCTCCCGGTACAGATCTCCAACTACGTCGTAGATTCGCTCGCCTTCAAGCGGAATGGCCCGACCGGGCCATTCCTGCAACTCTTCGGTCACTACTGGGTTCGAACTCGCCTTGAGACGGCTCACGAAGAAGCCGTCGTTCTCGTCGATCAGTGCGAACCGGCGGAACTTGAAAAAGCCGCGATCTAGCAAGAAGAGCCGCCCAGACAGCCACGAACCCGTCTCGAACAACGTGCTCTCGTGGGTGGTTTCGTCGGTGATCTCCGACGAGATCACCGACTGCTCGGTCACGTTGTGGACAAGATAGAGCGTCAGTCCCGACTCGTCCGCATGAGTGGCTTTGAATTCGTAGGTGTTTAGCGGAACAGTCGAGTCGAAATCGTAGCTCTCAGGGAAGAGTAGGACAAACGACCGCTAATCGTGCTTTCCGGGCCTGACGGATCGCCGGGTCGTTCGACCTTGGCGATCCGTTCTGCGGGTCGGACGATCTTTCCCCAGCGGGATCTCGCTCTTCTCGTTGAGAACGCGTTTCTTCGTCAGCAAAACGCCGAGCAGAACGAACGAATCGAGCAGCTTGAAAACCACCTCAAGAAGTACGAAAACGCCCACACGCCGTCCAGCCAACAGGACGGTGCCGGACAACAGCCACAGAATGAGGAGTCGGAGCAAGACGAGGAAAACGACGAAGCTGGCGGCGACTCCGACGCCGCCAGCGACTCCTCATTCGGACCCGGACGCAACCCCGGCCACGACGGAACGACCCGGCCACCACCCGACCCGGACAGGACCGTCCGGGTCGGGGAGGCGTACTGTCCCGATTGCGACCGCGTTCTCACCGATCCAGACGAGTACGTCTCCCGCGTCATCGTCGATATACCGCTTCCCATCCCGACCGAGGTCACGAAATACGAGCTCGGAAAGCAGGAGTGCTCCTGTGGTAACGAAGTTGTCGCCGAACATCCTGATTGCCCGGAAACCGGGCGGTTTGGGCCACGCTTGCTGGCCCAAACCGCTCTCCTTCGCTATCACGGCCGGCTTCCGCACCGCAAACAGGCCGAGCTGTTCGACTGGCAGCTCGACCATCCGGTCTCACCGGGAACGATCTACAACATGACCGAGCGGGTCGCAGACCGGCTGCGACCCGCGTACGAAGACGTTCGAGCCAGCGTCCGTGACAGCGACGTCATCTACTGCGACGAAACCGGCTTTCCGGTCGACGGCGATCAGCACTGGGTCTGGACGTTCGTGACCGACGAGGACGTTTTCTACACAATCGACGAGAGCCGCGGGAGTCAGGTGCTGGAGGACGTCCTCGGCGACGAACTCGCCGAGGACGCCACCTTGAGTTGTGACGGCTGGTCGGCGTATCCGAGCTATCACGGGAAGTTGCAGCGGTGCTGGGCACACCTGCTCCGAGAGGCGAAGTACGTTGCTGAGCGGCACGAGGAGGCTGAGCCGATCTCGGAGGTACTGCACGATCTCCACGAGGATCTAACCGCGTTCGATGTGGAGGACCCGCCCGCCTCCGCCCGCGAGCGGAGGCGGGCGCAGGCCTCGCTGTGTCTGGAGGAGTTGATCAAAGCGGACTACGAGGCCGAGGAAGTGACGCAGTTAGCCGAGAAGATCCGGAACGGGCTGGGAAGTTGGCTGACGTTCGTGACGGAGCCAGACGTCGATTCGACGAACAATCGCGCAGAGCGGGCTCTACGCGAGCAAGTAGTGATGCGGAAGATGTTCGGCGGACTCCGGTCGGAAACCGGAGTCCGCATCCACGAGACAGTCTCAACGATGGTGGCGACGTGGGAACGCCAGGGACTCGATCCACCCGATCAGCTGACGTCAGTGCTGGGAGGAGAATGGCCAGATTCGCGAGCAGAGGCATCTATGACGGAACTACGCTAAATAAGTACCCTCTGTCCTTGAGTATACGTTAAACACGCACATCCGGGTTTCTGAGGACAGATTGTTGTAACATATCCATATTCGGCCGTCGAATCGCTAAGGAGCGGCGAGCTGCGTCTCACCCAAATCGTTTTCACCACCGTTCACGTACCACAACGCGATGGCCACAGCCGAGCAGCCGAACGTCCTGTTCGTGTTCTCCGACCAGCATCGAGCCTCGGCCATGGGGTGTTCCGGCAACGACGACGTGCGGACGCCGAACATGGACCGCCTGGCGCGAGAAGGGACAAGAATGAGCAACGCGTACGCGAACGACCCTGTGTGCGGGCCCAGTCGTGCGTGTCTCGTTACCGGTCAGTACCCTTTCTCTCACCAATCAATCTTCAACGATATCCAGTTGCCGACCGACGTCCCGTCGGCAGCCCGACCATTCAACCACCGCGGCTACCAGACGGGGTACGTCGGCAAGTGGCACCTCGACGGTCTCCCACGAGACAAGTGGACGCCGCCGGGGCCGCGTCGGCAGGGATTCGACGATTTCTGGGCGGCCTACGACTGTTCGCACGACTACTTCGAACCGAAGTACTACCGCGATATTCCCGCCTTGATCGAACCGGAAGGGTACGAACCAGAAATCCAAACCGACCTTGCCATGGAGTTCGTCGATCAGTGTGGGGACGATCCGTTCTGTCTCTTTCTCTCTTGGGGGCCGCCCCACGACCCGTACGACGAAGTTCCGGACCGGTATCGCGATCTGTACGACCCTGACGAACTGATCCTGCGGCCGAACGTCGAGCCGATCCCTGAGGCGGTTCCGTATCCGGATTATCAGGGGAACGACGTGCGGCAAGCGCTGGCGAACTACTATGCACAGGTGACCGCCCTTGACGACCAGCTCGGACGCCTTCTCGATCATCTGGACGAGACAGGCCGGGCCGACGATACGGTCGTGGTTTATACCGCTGATCACGGCGACATGCTCTGGTCGCAGGGGGCGACGACGAAACTGGTTCCCTGGGAAGAATCCGTCAATGTTCCGTTTCTCGTCAGGTGGCCCGAGCGGGTTCCGGCCGGCGCGACGAACGAGAGCCTGCTGTCGACTGTCGACGTCGCCCCGACGCTCTTGTCGCTGACCGGGATATCGGTACCCGATGGGATGGATGGCGAGGACCAATCGGATGCGATCATTGAGTCCGAAGATGACGGCCGGGAGGCGGTATATCTGATGCGGACGACTTACCCGCGATACGAGTGGCGCGCGGTCCGGACTAAGCGGTTCACGTACGCCCGACTGCTCGATGGGAGCAGTTGGCTACTCTACGACAACGAGAATGACCCGTACCAGCGACGAAATCTCGTCAGCGAACCCGAGTACGAGGGTCTGCGCGCTGAGCTCCACGAACTGATCGACGAACGCGCCGCGGCGGTCGGCGATCCACTCCTTCCGGGCCCAGAACTGGCCGAAGAACTCGGCGTGCTGCCGGACCTCTACGCCGCCTGGTTCGACGCCGGCTACGACGTACCGGCGCAGTTCAGGTAGGCTATCGGAATTCAGCAAGGGAGATCGCCACGCGGCATGTCGTCCAAAGGCGGGACGAGACGACGGCGCCGCACGTCACTGTCGCGAGTCGTCCCGCCTGATGAGGTTGGCCTGCCCGGTCGCCGAGCTACCGCCTGTATTTTATTCTACCGGTGGATCCGTCGGCACCGTTAACTTAGGCACGCGTTCCAGACCCGTCCGAATTGGCGCAGCCAGTTGTTCATGCTGACAACGTCGTCACCGGTAAACAAAGCGCAGAAGGTGTCGATACGGAGTTTGTGTTCCTGAACCCAGCGTTCGATGGGGTTTCTCACGCTGTGGCATTGTATGATTCGTGTAATACCGAGCTTGGTGAAGACGGGACCGTAGCTGGCCGTCCGTCACGACGATTGGCGGCGCTCTCCCGTACAACTCAGCGAGTCCTCATGGAACTCTTCGAGTTGTGAGTGTGTTTCGCGACGGAGCGACCGACGCGTGCAACAGGTGACGCGTTTCTAGATTGACCGCCGCATGTGAACTCCTCACCACGCTGAGTAACCGCTGTTTCGTCCAGCAGGACGACTACCGGCAGGTTCGGCGGCGGGCCACCGACCCGCCTCGTTCAACCGCTAGCCGGATTTCTGGATCCACGTCCAGATCGCGACGTGCGAGTGCCCAACGCCGATCCAGCCCAGCACGTGCTCGACTCGGACAACCGCCACGGGTGGGACTGAAAGGGGCCGACCGCTCGGCAAATCCCGGCGAAACAAGGACCGCAGGCCGAAGGCCGAGGACCGCAGCGAGCCGCGGGAGCCGAGCGTGTCGGGGGCTTTCGAGCTGTTTGCGTCGCCAATCTCCGCCAAGTCCACTAAGTTAATAGTGCCTCCAGACCGTACACAAGTTTTAATACTATACCGGGAGGATCCCCGGAGTGCTCGAGCGATGTCCGCGTGGTCGGGCACAGAACAATCATGATCGAAGACGAACCTACAAGCGAACCAACCAGGGATTCGACGCGCAGAACGTATCTCAAAGCGCTGGCGACGGCGAGCGGGTTCGCCGCGACCGGCGGAGCCGGACTCGAATTGGCGACCGGGCGCGCCGCCGCGGCGTCGGCGGGGAACTACGGGCTCCGGAAACTGACCAACGACGGGAGCGAGGCAGCGTTCTATCCGCAGGGGCCACACGCGCAGTACGTCGCCGGGCAGAACACCACCTTCCTGGTGTTCCGCGGGCCGTCAGCGAATCCCTACGCGATGAGCTACGACCACGGCGCGGATTCGACGACCGGGCCCGTGCAGATTGGGACGAACCCGCTTCCCGACTATGACGAACACGGGCCGCCGTCGCTCGCGGTGGGGGACGACGGAACCCTACATGTGTTCTACGGGTGTCACACGACGACGCTCCAGTATGCTCGCTCGACGAGCGCCTACGACGTCAACGGGTGGGAAAACTTCGATCTTGACGGACTCCCCGACGCGACGTATACGTCGATGTGCGTCTACGACGGCACCATCTACGGGATCTACCGCAACGGCGATCACGAGTACGGCGTCCTGATCGAATCGAGCGACAGAGGCGACACTTGGTCGGACAGGGTCGTCGCGGACCTGACGACCGGGGGTAACGACCACGACGACTTCTACGTCGTTGGCGACCTGAGCGTCGTCGCGGACAATCTCCACTTCAGCTTCACCGTCTCTGAAGGCGATGCACACGACACGAATCGCCAGGACATCTATCACGCGCTCGTCGACGCGCCGGACGACGACCCCGACGCCGACGGCAACGTCTACGCCTGGGATTACACCGATCTCGGCTCACAGATCACCTGGAGCGACCTCAATGCGTGCCGGATCGCGTCGCAGGACGAGACGTGGTCGGTCAACCACGCCTACGACCCCGCGGCGGACGAGATCCACGTCCAGTACCAGAACGACGCGAACGGCGACGGGACCTGGGAGTGGGAGATCACGACGATCGACCGCGCGAACGGGACCAAGAGCACGCAGACGATCCCGAACCTGCAGACGGCGACGCCGGCGAATTACGGCCGCCCACGCATCAACGACGCGGGCGACCTCGAAGCCCACGTGATTGCGGGGTCCACCGACGAAGGCGGCGATTACCACGTCTCGACGTACGACGGGAGTTCGTGGACGGACGCGATAGTGGTCGCGGAGTCGAGTGCGCGCGAACAGGCCCGCATCGCGGTCGTGCGTGACGGACTCGACGAGCTCGCCACGATGATCGCCGAGGGCGAGACGAGTGACAGCGACCAGTCGATCTGGGCTGTCGGCACGAACTTCGACCGGCCGGTAGAAGCGATCGTCGACAACGCCGACTCTAGCGGGGTTACCGTAACCGGCACTTGGCAGACGAGCACGTGGGCGGATGATTACGTTGGCAGCGACTACCTGCACGACGGCGACGCAGGCAAAGGGAGCAAGAGCGTCGAGTTCACCCCAGACCTGCAGGAAGGCGGGACATACGACGTCTCGATCTACTGGAACACGACCGACAGTCGCGCGTCTTCGGTCCCGATAGACGTCGCGTACGACGGCGGCAGTAATACGGTGACCGTCGACATGACCACGAACGGCGGCCAGTGGAACGTCATCGGTTCGTACGACTTCACGGCCGGAACCGGCGAGTCGGTCACGGTCCGCAACGACGGGACGAGCGGGTACGTCATCGCGGACGCCGTGAAGTTCGAGAGGTAGCCGGCAGCGCTGATCGTCTGTCGCCGTTCGGGGGAACCATTCTGGAGCCGAGACTCACAGGTCGATCACTCGTTTGCCAGGCGTCGCTCACGGTAATCAGGGAGATTATAATCTTCGATGACGACTGACCTCCCACCGTCGACGACGACGCTTTCGCCCGTAATGAACCCAGCTTCGTCACTCGCCAGGAACGCGACCGTCGACGCGAGGTCGTCGGGGCGGCCCATCCGGGCGACGGGGTGCTTGGCTTCCAGGTCCGTCTTGCGCTCGTCAGCCATGTCGTTCCCCGTCCGTTCGACGTCCATCCATCCCGAGACGACGGCGTTGGCGCGGACCGACGGCCCGTGTTCGAGTGCGATCGCCCTCGTCATGGCGTTGATGGCCGCCTTGACGGCGTTGTAGGGGAAGATGTTCGGCTGCGTGAGCATCGAGTGATTCGACGAGATATTGACGATCGCCCCGTCAGACATGTGGCCGAGCGTGTGCTTGGCGCAGAGCCAGTATGCGCGCAGAGCCGTCTCGACGACGAGGTCCCAGTCGTCCATCGTTGCGTCCTCGACACCAGTGTACGTCTGGACGGCGGCGTTGTTGACGAGGACGGCGATCGACCCGTACCGCTCGACCGTGGCCTCCACGAGCGCTTCGATAGCGGCCGGGTCGCGTAAGTTCGCCTGGACGAACCGGGCCTCGCCGCCGTTGTCGCGAATACCCTCGGCGACGGCCTCTCCGGCGTCGGTCGCTCTCCCGGTAACGACGACCGACGCGCCCTCGGCCGCCAGCCGTTCGGCGATGGCGGCGCCGATCCCTCTGGTTGATCCCGTGACGAGTGCCGTTCGCCCGTCGAAGCGTTCGCCCGCGTGTGCAGTCATAGCGTGTATAGGTCTGTCCAATCCGGTATTTAATAATTGCTGTTCTCGTTCCGACGCTAGCGCCTATTGCGGCAGGCGGGCGTCCCCGAGGTCGGCGAGCGGTCGCGGGAAGGCCGTCTCGCTGCGGTCGAGGATAGCGGCGTGCTCGGCCAGTTCGCCGCGCTCGGCGTAGAGCGCCCGAAGTTCGTCGGGGCGGACGTAGATGAACGGCCCCTCGTTCGTCGCCATCTCGACGAGGGGATCCGTTCCGGCGGCGTCCGGCGTCCGGAGCTGGTCCGCCGTCCACTCCGCCATTGTCCGCCGCAGCCGCTTTGCGACCGCTGGCTTCTCGACGACGAGGTTCTCGGCGTGGTGGGGATCGCCGTCGCGCGCGTGAAGCAGTTCAAGCCCCTCGGCGGGGAGCGAGGTATCGTTGAACGTGCCGGGGAACGAGAACACGCCCGGGTGGACGAGTTGCACATAGAGCCAGTCGTCGGTGTACAGCGCCCGCGACAGTGTCTGTGTGCCGTGGCCGCAGACGACGAACTCGCGGCCGTCGAACTCAATCCCCGATAGTGCGGGCGTGAACGGTCGCGCGTCCCAGCCGTCGGGGATAGGGATGTCGAACAGGTCACAGAGGGTTGCCATGAGGTCGAACTGGTAGACCATCGCGTCGGTCGCGGTGCCGGCCATGTCGTCGTCGGTTCCCGGCCAAGAAACGATCAGCGGGACCCGCTGAGTGGCCGGATGGGCCATCCCGTGCGTCCCGTAGAGGCCGTGCTCGCCGAACGCCTCCCCGTGGTCGGCGGTGACGACGACGACCGTCTCGTCGCGGATGCCGAGCCGTTCCAGTTCGTCGAGCACCGCGCGAATCTCTGCGTCGGCCTTCTGGACGCTGGAGTCGTACCCGTCCACGACGTGCTCGACGGTCTCGCGGTCGAGTTCGTCGGTCGGCATCTCCCACGCGTCCTCGCGGAACTGGCCGTGCGTTTCGTCGGAGAGGTTTCGCGGCGTCGGCCACAGGTTCGCGGTTCGCGGCCCAGTCATCGACCGATGGCGCTCGATCAGGTCCTCGTCTGGAAGTCCGGGCGGCGGCCCGTCCCCCCGAACGCTATCGACGAACGACTCGACGTCTTCGTAGGGGAGGTGAACGTCCCAGTAGTTGAGGTGCAACAGCCAGTCGTCGGCGTCGGATCCGTTATCTACGGTCGACCGCAGCCAGCGAACGGCGGCGTCAGTGACGTCGCCGCCACCTTCGAGTCCGGTTTGCGCGGTGGGCTGGATCGTCTCGCGGAACGCGCCGGCGAAGTGAGGGGCGAGGTGGCGCTGCGAGAAGCTACTCACCGACGCGGTTCGGATTCCCGTCTCGGAGAGCAGGCGAAAGCTGGTTATTCGGTCGTCGTCGGGGTCGTGGCCACTCCCCGGACTTTCGTACCACTGGCCCTCGCCCTCGTGCGTGACGACGCCAGTCTTGATCCCGCGCCGGCACGTCACGAGGGCGGTTCTGCTCGGGAGACACGGCGAGTTCGAGACGTAGCAGTCATCGAAGCGGACGCCGGCGTCTGCGATAGCGTCGATGGTCGGCGACGTCGGTCGGTCGTAGCCGTAGCAGCCGAGGTGGTCCTGCCGAAGCGAGTCGATGTCGAAGATGAGGACGTTCATTGGTGAGAGTAGGCGACCTGTCGGTCCAGAGACTCAGTCTGTGAGCGGTTCCTGATCCCAGTACTCGTGGGTCTCGTCTTCGCGGAAGCAGGCGACGGTGCCGTCGCTGGCCTCGTACTGCGGCGGTTTGGTCTCACGACAGGCCGGTCGTGCTTCTGGACAGCGCGTATGGAACCGACAGCCGCTCGGCGGGTCAACGGGGTCCGGAATGTCGATCTTCCGGATCGGCGCTTCGTCGGCTGTTTCCGCGTCGGGATCGATTTTCGGCGTTGCCCAGCGGAGGACCTTCGTGTATGGGTGTGACGGGTTCGAGATGATCTCCTCGGCCGTCCCGATCTCCACGATCTGTCCTAGGTACATGACGCCGATACGGCCGTCACCGTGTTTCGCGAGGTACCGCGCGTTCGAGAGGTCATGCGAGATGAACAGAAACGACGTGTCGAACTCGTCCTGCAGTTCTAGCATCAAGTCCATCATGTCCACGCGGAGACTCACGTCCAGCGCGCTGATCGCCTCGTCCGCGAGGATGAGGTCCGGGTTCATCATCAGCGCACGGATCAGCACGACGCGCTGTTTCTCACCACCGCTCAACTGGTGGGGATAGCGACGCGCGTATGCCTCCGGCGGCATCATCCCGACACGTTCAAGCATCGAGAGGATCTTCTCCTTGCGTTCGTCGCGCGTCAGTCCAGGGGACCACTTCTTAAGCGGCGCGCCCAGGGAGGTCATTACTTTCCGATTCGGGTTGAGCGCGCCGCCGGGGTCTTGGTGGATAATCTGGAGCGACCGTCGGATCTGGTCGTAGGGCACATCAACGTCGCCCTTGAAGCCGCTCTGCGCCGCCTGGATGTCCTGGCCCTTGAACCGCACCGAGCCCGATGTCGGGTTCTGGAGTCCAATGGCTGTCTTCCCGAGCGTTGTCTTCCCGCAGCCCGATTCGCCGACGAGCGCCAGGACGTCGTTGTCCCCGATGTCGAGATCGACGCCGTCGACGGCGCGCACGACATCGGGTCGCACGAACGGATTGAGGCCGCCCGTCTCCTCGAACGACACCGTCACGTCGTCGAGCGAGATGACCGGGGACTGGTTCCGGACGTGACTCATCAGCCGTCACCTCCTTGGTACGGGAGCTGAATGTCGTCGGCAGCGTCCTCCCAGTGGTAGCAGGCAACGGCGTGATCTGCCTCCTCGGCCGATTCGAGCCGCGGCGGCGCCGCTCGACACTCCGGGTCCGCCAGCGGACAGCGTGGGTGGTACGAACAGCCGTCCGGTTTCGTTACCGGATCCGGGCTCGACCCCCCGATGGGACGCATCTCGTCGAGCGGCGCGTCGATATTCGGCGTCGCGCTCAGTAGTGCCCTGGTGTAGGGATGGGCGGCGTGTCGCAAGATGTCGTCTGTGCGGCCGAGTTCGGCGAACTCGAAGGCGTACAACACGGCCATGCGGTCGGCGAGGTGGGCGACCAGCGGTAGGTCGTGCGTGATGAACACGAGCGTGATATCGTACTTGGCCTTGATGTCCTCGAGGAGCGTGAGGATTGATCGCTGCATCAACAGATCCAGCGCCGCCGTTGGTTCGTCCATGACGAGCACCTCGGGCTTGAGGACGAGGCTCAGCGCGATGAGCGTCCGCTGCCGCATCCCCCCGCTGAGTTCGTGAGGATACGACCCCATAACGCGATCCGGTTCGAGGTAGAGGTCGGTCAAAAGCGTGCGGGCACGCTCCAGCCCCGTCTCGCGGTCCGAGCCATGTGCGCTGAGCGTCTCGGCGAAATGCTCGCGGATGCGCATCGTCGGGTTGAACGAACTCATCGCGCCCTGAAACACCATCGACACCTCCTCCCAGCGGTAGCCCCGGAGTTCGCTTGCCGAGAGATCGAGTACGTCGACCGGTTCGCCGTCTTCAGGTCGATATCGGACATCGCCGCTCAGGGTGCCGGGTTCCACTACCGCGTCCAGTAGCGCGTCGGCGAACATTGACTTGCCGGAGCCGCTTTCGCCGACGATACCGAGCGTTTCGCCGCGCTGGATGTCGATACTGACGTTGTCGAGGACGGTCGATACGCCGCGTGGGGAGTCGAACTGGACCGTCGCGTTCCGGACCTCGAAGATCGGATCTGCGTCGGTGCTATCGTCGAGTGCTGTCGTGGTAGTTGCCATATCAGAATTCCTCCATTACCTGCGGACCGGATGACCCGTCGCCGCCAGATTTCTCGTCGTCGCCCGGCACTTTGTCGACGTGTCTCGCCCGTGCTCGCGGATTGAACACCCGGTCGAGTCCCTGAGCGACGAAGATGAATGCGAGGATCAGCAACACAATGGCCAGCATCGGGAAGAACAGCCAGTGCAGACCGATCCCGAGGTAGATGCCACCGGTATTGTACGCGAGGTTCATCATGACACCCCAGTTCTGTGTCGAGAACGGGAGGACGCCAAGGAAGTAAAGCCCGACCGAGCTGTAGATGACGAACCGTGCGGAGTTGGCGAACTTCACCGTTACGTAGGGCATGATGTTCGGGAGAATGTCCGAGAAGATACTGTATCGCGTCGATAGCCCCATGGCCTGCGACGCCTCGACGTACTCCGCGTGCCGGAGCGTGAGGACCTGTGAGCGGATCGCGCGTGCGACGCCCGCCCACACGTTGGCTGTCAGAAGCACGCCGACCACGTATGGGTTCTCTGGATTGATGAGCGCGCCGAGGACAATGATCAGCGGCAACCCAGGGATCGTCACGACGATGTCGGTGATCGTCGAGAGGACCGTGTCGACCCAGCCGCCGACGTACCCCGAGACGGTCCCGACGGTCGTTCCCATCACCGTCGAGAACAGCGCGCCCGCGAGGATCATCTGGAACATCGCGGGCGTCGAGTGAACTATTTGGGCGAAAATATCCTGTCCCGTCTTTCCGGTGCCAAGGATGAACTCGGGGTTGACGAACGGCTTGACGTACGCGGGGCCCTCATTCGGGTGGGGTACTTCGACGACAAGGACGCCCACCGTCCCCATCAGGACGAACAGGCCTAGGAGGAACAGCCCGATTCGTGCCCGCAAGTCGTCCCACATGATCCTGAACGGCGCGACGACGAACTCGTCAGCGAGCGCGACAAACCGTTCTTGCCGTGTGAGTTGACTCGGTCCGCCCGATTCGCCGTCTGTCGTGAACGTGTTGGACGCGTTGTCTCGCATGTCAGTTCGACCCTCCGTCGGCCCGCGGGTCAATGAGTCCATACGTCATGTCCGCGACGTAGATGCCGGTGACGACGGCGAACGTGATCACGATGAAACACCCCATCAGGAGCGGATCGTCGCGTGTGTCGGCGGCCTTGTACAGGAGAAAACCGATCCCACGGTAGGTGAAGATCTCCTCGACGATGACCGACGCGCCGAACATGAATCCGATCGAGACCATGAATCCGGTGTACATCGGGAGAATGGCGTTGCGTGCGACGTACCGCATCGCGATGCGGCGCGAGGACAGCCCCCGGAGTCGAGCAACCCTGAGATAGTCCTTCCCGAGTTCTTGGATGCTGTTCCCGCGCATTGACATCGCTCGGTTGCCGAACCCGGTGATGACGAGTGCCGCGATTGGCAACGCGGCGTGGTGGAGCGCGCTCAGTAAATATGGGATCCGCAGCCCCGGCGCGATATCCTGGCTGACCCGGCCACTCGTCGGAAAGAGCCCGGTACTATACCCCATGAAGTAGATCAGTACGATCGCCATGACGTAGTTTGGAGTCGCGCTCAGCACCGTCGAGAACACGCTCCCACCGAGGTCGAGCGAACTGCCTTCGATGTACGCGAAGGCTGCACCCAGTACGATCCCGATGAGGTAGATGAGCAGCATCGATGTCCCGACGAGGAGGATCGTCCATGGGAGCGCCTTCCCGATCACCGATGCGACCGGTTCGCCGTACCACACAGACTTCCCGAGTTCGAACTGAAACACGTTAGCGAAGTAGTCGACGTACTGCTGCAAGAGCGGTTTGTTCGGATTGACGGCGGTGTACGATTCCATCAGGTTGTTTAATGTCTCCTGCGACATGTCCGACGACCCCTGAATGTATTGGGCCCGGACGTAATCCATTGGTCCACCCGGCATGAACCGGATGATGACGAACGAGAGCGACAACACTGCGTATATCGTGAGCAGCGTCCTCGCTGTCCGCGTAAGCAATCGGTGCATCTTACTGAGTCGATTGTTTTCCACCCATAAATATCTACTGTAAACGCAGCGGGGCGGTGTCGAATTGAGATGTGAGGTTATCGTGCTGGAGCGGCGTACAGACCCTAATGAGGGAAATCACCGATTTGGATGCACCACGGCCCGAAGGGCATCACCCGATGCCTGCGCATCGTACGCCGTTTCGATGTCGTCCAGGTCGACGTGGACCGATAGCAGGTCCGCGAACGGATAATCATCGGCGTAATCGTCAAGGAGCGAGAGCGCGGTTTCGAACTGTGACGGCGGGTAGGCGTAGCTCCCTCGGACATCGAGTTGCTTGCGCACGATCTGCGGGTAGTCAAGGTCGACCGTCTCGCCTCCGAGTGTGCCGAGGTCGACGATCGTTCCGCCGCGCCGGACCATCCGAAGGTCCTGCTTAAGGGTCGCCGGAACGCCGGCGGTCTCGACGACGACGTCGGGACCGACGCCCGAATCGGTGACCGATTCGACCTTGCGAACGACCGCATCCGTCGATAACCCAGCGGCGGCGACGATATCCGTCGCGCCAAAGGCTTGTGCGAGTTCGAGTCGTGCTTTGTCGAGGTCGATGGCGACGACGCGACCAGCACCGTGAACCGCGGCCGTGAACACGCAGAGGAGCCCGATCGGCCCGACGCCGTGGACCGCGACCGTCTGGCCGAGGTCCAGACCTTCCTTAGCCCAAGAGACGTCGGGACTCTCCGCGCGTTCCAACGCGTGGGTCGCGACGGACAGTGGTTCCGCGAGGAGTCCGAGACCGGGGTCCAGCGAGTCCGGGAGGCGGTAGAAGCGAGAGCCGGGACATACAGGCAGTCGCTGGCTCAGTCCACCAACGAACGGAGGCTGGTCGACGTTGGTGAATCCATACCGCATCCGGTCCACGCAGGTCGTCGGGCGCGCGCGGACCTGCTCGCAGTACCAGCACTCGCCGCAAGAAACGCCCGGTACGACCGTCACCGGGTCGCTCTCGTGGACCGACCGACCGCGGGCATCGGTCACGCCGTCGTCCGAACGGGAGGTCACGACACCGACGAATTCGTGTCCGGGAATAACCGGAAAGTCGATGTCAAGTTCACCGTCGTACATGTGGACATCCGTCCCGCAGATACCGCAGTCGGTGACATCGATCATCAGATCGGCGTCATCTGCCGGGACATCGAGGGTGCGCACAGCGACGTCACCGGGTGCGTTCATAACAGCTGCTCGCGTTTGCATACCATGGCGTGGAGTCCGCAGCGAAAAAACGGTTTCGCCGCTAAATGGTGGCGGGGAGCGTGCGAAAAAGTCGGATCGCGAGGAATCGGACCCGTGGCAGACGGACAGACGAGCGGTTCGCCGCGATTACTCTTTGGCCTTGATGATGCCGCGGTCTAGCATGAATTCGACCGGGAAATTGACCGACATCCGCGGGTCGGCCTTCTTCGGCATCGCCCATTCGGTCGAATCGTACGAGCGCTGGTCGAGCTTTTCGTTCATCGGCATTGCGGGAAGCCCCTGGTTAATCGCCCACGTGACCTTCTTGACTGCGTCCTTCGCTTCCTGTCCGGTACTCGTCGAGATGGTCGAAAGATGTTTCTGGATGTCGACGGTTTCGAGGCTGCCCTCTGTGTCCCCGACCGGCATCGGGACGTCCACCGACGTCGGAATCGCAGCGTTCTTCTGGAGAACCTCGTTGTTGTTCGCGATGACGGTCGGGAGGCTCGACGCCGGGTGGGGGAGATCCCCACCCCAGTTCCCGGTGATGAGGTCCCACTTCCCCTGCGAGTGGAACTGGCCGTACAGGACGGACGACTCCTTGGGCTGGTAGTCGACATTGATGCCGAAGCTGTCGAGCGTATCGGAGATCGTCTGGCCCATCCGGACCCACGACCAGTCTGTGGGCGCGCGCACCGTCAGGGTGAATTTCTCGCCGTTCTCCTTGCGCCACCGACCGTTCTGTTTCTGTAAGCCGGCTTCCTGCAGCAGGGACTCGGCTTTCGACTCGTTCGAGCTATCGTACCCATATTGGGTGAGTTGGTCGAGGGTGTCACCGAGCCACTGTTTGGGCGTCCCGGAGAGCGTTCCAGGAAGCCCGTGCGGGGCTTTAACCGCCGAATACATGATCTTAGACATGTTCTGTGTCCCGTTCGTCCGGTTCACGAGATGCGCGATGGCCTGTCGGACCTCGCGCTTTGCCAGGACTTCGTTCGTGTGGTTGAAGTCCAGACACAGCCCGTTGTACACAGGATAGCGAACCAGTGTGACCCAGTCCGGGAACCGCTGTTCGATCTTTTCGGTCACTAGTCCGTGGAAGACATCGATCTTGTGGTTGATGAGGTCGGCGACACCGCCTTGATGGCCACTCACCATCTGCCACTCAACGGTGGGGAAGTTGAGTTTGTCCACAGCCGGATGTCCGCCCTCCCGAACAGGGGTTGTGATGCCCGCGGACGACGCCGACTCGAATTTGACCGGGCCGCACGACGGGGGTTCCTTCAGCGTCCAACTGACGAGTTCGCCCTTCGCGGACTCGACCTCGCTGTCCGACGACGCGTCCTCGAGGCTCTCGAGGTACTCGCCGTACATGCGTTCAGGTGTGCTCATCCGCATGCCTAGGAGGTTCATCCTGAAGACATCCTCGTTGATGCTTCCCGAGACGTGCGAGAGTTCGACACTCCTGTCGCCCGTCTCCTGAACCGACTCGATCGAATCCCAGACCGGATGGCCGAAGTACTTGCCCAATTTGAGTCGCGTCACCAGGTCGGTACTGGTCACCGGGTCGCCATTCGCCCATGACTGCTTCCGGAGCGAGATTGTCGTCTTGTCGCTACCGATGTTCCACTCGGAGGCCAGCATCGGCGCGAACTCCTGGTTGGGCAGGTACTTCGCCAGCGGCTGGTAGAACACAGTGAAGACAAACTGCGTCTGCGCGTTGGGATTGAACGGATTGAATTGTTGCTTGTCGCTCGACCGTTGCCCGCCGATGACGAGCGACCGATCGACCATCTCGCTCGACCCGCCGATATCGGTATCGTTACTCGCGGCGGTGTCCGATTCGTTGCTCGCCCCGTCCGAGGGCGTTCCACCGGAACCGCCCCCGCTACACCCGGCGAGCGCAAATGCGCTCCCCGAGGCAGTCAGTGTCAGTAGCTTTCGCCTCGTCACGGTATCGATCGCATTCAAGTCACTCTCTACCATACGCTGTGAGGTCAAAGTTCCTACTGTATATATCTTGCGTCCCGCTGGAGGCCATCCGGGACGGGAGCGGACCTGACAGCCGAAAACTGATCAAGAGCGCGTGGTTCAGTTCCGTTTCGCACACGCGTAATCCGTCGCCCCGGCGAGAAGGGCCGAGAGTAAAACGACGACCAGCGCGGCGACCCAGATCGGCAAGGTACGCGCGTCGTCGCTCGCGAACGGAAACGAGACGAGCAACCCAACGAACAGCGTCGCGTCGATGTAGATCACCGACTTGGAGAAGTTCGTCAGTTCGCAAAAGGCCTCCCACTGTGCCTCGTTCATGGATACAGGATGCCGGCGGGACTGTAAATAGGTTCGCTTCGAATCATACCCCGCCCACGAAATCCGCACGGCCGCACGAAGCCACCTGCGAAGAGACTAAATATAGTGACGGATAACGACTCAACTACATCGACGATGTCAGAACTAGTCATTACAGACGTTACGACACATATCGTCGCCTGCCCGACCAGACCCTGGGTGTTCGTGCGCGTCGAGACAGACCAAGGAATCCACGGGATCGGTGAGGCGATGGCCCACCGGAAACCACAGACCGTCGCCATGGCTATCGAGGAGATGAGCGAGCGATACGTCATCGGCGAAGACCCGTTCGCCACGGAAGATCTGTTCTTCCGCATGTACCGGGACGAATGGTTCTCGAAGAACGTGGTAAACACGACGTGCATCAGCGCCATCGACGCTGCCTGCTGGGATATCAAGGGAAAGTACCTCGACATGCCCGTCTACGAACTGTTGGGGGGGTCGGTGCAGGGCGATTCGCTCCTTGGGTACGCCAACGGCTGGTTGACGGGCTCCAACGGGAACCCGGCCGAGTTCGCCGAGGCGGCGGAACAGGTCGTCGACGACGGCTATCAGGCGATGAAATTCGACCCGTTCGGATCGGCTTGGGAACGCATGACGCGCGACGCGTTTAACAACGCGATCGACACGGTCGCCGCGGTCCGCGAGGCGGTCGGCCCCGACATCGACCTCTTGATTGAGGGACACGGGCGGTTCACGCCGGGGATGGCCATCGATGTAGCCGAGAAGCTGGCGCCGTACGACCCAACCTTCTTTGAGGAGCCGACGCCCGCCGACTCCCTCTCCGGCCTCCGGCGCGTTTCCGAGAAGTCATCTGTACCCATCGCGACCGGCGAGCGCGCCATGACCAAGTACGACGTGCGGGACCTCCTCACCGAGACAAACGTCGACTTCATCCAGACCGACCTCGCCAACACGGGCGGGATCACGGAGGGCAAGAAAATCGCGTCGATGGCTGAAGCCGAACACGTCACGTTCGCGCCGCACAATTCCCAGGGCCCGGTCTGTACGGCCATGTGCGTCCACGTCTGTGCGACCACCACGAACTTCCTCTTCCAAGAGACGTTCGAAGATTACGATGTCGACTGGAAGACGGAGTTACTTGAGAATCCGCTCGAGATCACGGACGGAGAGATCGTCCTGCCGACCGAACCGGGGCTCGGCGTCGAACTCGACATGGATGTCGTCCGCGAGCACGACTACGAGAGGCACGCCGATCGCGTCGACATGGTGAACCCGTTCGAAGACGGCTGGGAAGACCGGTCGCTCGTGAACGACTGACTGCAGCCGAGGATTTCTGAAATCTTTACCGACGACTGAGGGCGTGGGCTCGTAATCCTACGTCGGTGATCGCATTCCGCTGCCGACTCAGAACGAGTGTCACTGGAACAGTCGTCCAATGTGGTCAAACACGGTTTGCTTCGCTGACCCGACCTATTCGCGCCATGGAGCGTACTCCGGCGAGACGATGCGGCGCTGGAGGGACATCGACTCGATCGTCTCGATCTCCTCGTCGTCCAGTTTCAGGTCAAGCGACTCATAGTTCTCGCGCTGGTGTATCTCGATGTCCGCCATTGGGATAGGCACGACGCCGTCCATCGCGTGGAGCCAGGCGAGACTCACCTGCGCCACCGAGGCGTCGTGGCTCCCAGCAATGTCGATCAACTGGTCGAACTCAAAGACCCGACTGCGGGCGATGGGCGAGAACGCGACGAGCGAGATCCCCCGTTCCTGAGCGTGTTCCACGAGGTCGTGTTGCTGGAAGAGCGGGTGCATCTCGACCTGGTTGGCGACGATCGGTACCTCGGCGATTTCCATCGCTTCGTCGACCAGGTCCGGCGTGAAGTTGCTCACGCCCGCCGCCTCAATGCGGTCGTCCTTCCAGAGGTCGTCGAAGGCTTCCCAGGTCTCGTCGGGGTCGTATGTCAGCGCGGGCCAGTGGACGTACAGTAGGTCTATGGTCCCGATCCCGAGTTCGGAGAGACTCCGGTCGACACTCTCGTACACGTCGTCGTAGCCCAGGTTCTCGGGGTGAACCTTCGTCGCGACGGTGACGTCCGAGCGCGGCACCGACGAACAGCGCAGGGCCTCGCCCACGTAACTCTCGTTTCCGTACGCTCTCGCCGTGTCGACGTGGGTGTAGCCCATGTCGATCGCCGTAGCGATACTCTGCTCACACCGTCCTGGATAGGTGTTCCGCCAGGTCCCCAGTCCGATCGATCCGATGTTGATGGTCATCTGTATGACGATTAGGGTACGTTAGCTAAAAGGTTATGGGAGAAACAAGCGTCCGCCATTGTCAAACGGCTATTCAACAGTTCGAGCGATGGGTCCGTCTTGCTACTGCAGCCGTCTGCGAGTGAAAATGGGCGTAGACATCGAACATGGGCGCGTCCGAACTGGTCAAACGAACATTTAATAGAGTGGGCCGGCAGTAAGCTTCTAAATGGAGAAAAAGCCGAAGACTAAGACGCTCCAGTCGGTGGAGACGACCTTCGAACTGATCGAGTACCTCCGAAAGACGAACGGCGCGGGCGTTTCGCAGATCGAACAGGCGCTCGGTATCCCGAAGAGCACCGCCCATGTCCACCTGAACACGCTCGAACAGAGCGGTTATCTCGTCAACAACGACGGAAAATACCATGTCGGCTTGGGGTTTCTCGAACTGGGGGAGAGCGCCCGCAATCGCGAGCAGATCTACAATCTCGGTCGCTCGGAGGTCGAAAAGCTCGCGAACGAGACCGGCGAACTCGCGAGTATGATGATCGCAGAGCACGGCAAGGGCGTGTACATCCACCGCTCGCGCGGGGACCAGGCCATCCTCGCCGACACCCAAGCCGGCCAGAAGGTCGACATCCACTGTCGCGCCGCCGGGAAAGCCATCCTTGCTCAATTGCCCGAAGACGAGGTGGTCGAGATAATCGAGACGCACGGCCTCCCACGGAAGACAGACGAGACGATTGCGACCCGAAGCGACCTGTTTCAGGAACTGGGCGAAATTCGTGACCAGGGCATCGCCTTCGACGACGGCGAGCAACTGGACGGCCTCCGATGCGTCGCCGCGCCCGTTACCGCCAGCGGCGCCGTCGCCGGCGCGCTTAGCGTATCCGGACCGAAAGGACGGCTCCGCGGCGAGCGGTTCGAGGAATGGCTCCCCGAGATCATTCTTAGCGCCGCGAACGTGATCGAAATAAATCTCTCGTACTCCTAATTCGAATGCCACTTCCGATGCTGTCGAACGGATGTGTGATAATTCATCGCAGTCGAGTAGAAACCGCGTCGGGATGGGCGCTTGCTGGATCGTGAGCAGTCGGCGTCAGAACTGACGATCTCAAAAGTAACAACAGTACTCCTGTTACTTGATCTCTCACGTCTATAAACGGCCGTTGCGAACCGGTCGCTACGCAACCGATAATACCGGTTACGGTGTTTCTGTCCTACACGGATCTCATCGATGATTTCGGCTGCTTCTCGTATCAATAGCACTGACTCGATGGGGAAAATCTGCTACCTTAGCCGGGTCAAGGCAAAGCATGGGGGCCGAGTAGAGTCCGGCGGCTTCGACCGCGCGGCACTGGCGGGTCCAGGTGCGAAGGAAGCCGAGAGTGGAGCATCCCAGCCGGCTGTCGCCTGCGGTGGCAGCCGGGAAAGCCCGAATACGTGATTCTCATCCAACGCACCGGTGCCCCGGAGTGAGAACAGATGTTCTTAGGAATCGATATTCACAAGTGGGAGGCCCAAGTGGCCGTCCGCAATGACGACGGAGACGTGATCGAGCAGGTCCGTGTCAACAACACGGATCTTGAAGAGATTGCCCAGCGATACGCTGGCGGCGAAGCCTTGCTGGAAGCCACGACGAACTACTTCTACATCTACGATATGCTGTCTGAGTACTTGGAGGGGGTTGTCGGGCACCCGCCGAAGCTGAAAGCAATCGCTCAGACGGACAAGAAAACCGACAAGATCGACGCCAACGCACTGTCTAGTTGAGGGTGCTTGAGAAGCGAGTAGGTCGTACCGAGAACTGTTCATGAAACTCGACGAGCTGCTCGGAGAGACGTTGAACGTGGGCTGTGATGAGGTTTGGGAGAACGAGCGCACCCCGACACCCGTCAGGGTGTTCGGAGTGCGTCTCCATTCGATGGGGCAGTCGCTGCGCGAGGTCGTCGCGGTGTTCGAGTGGCTCGGCGTTGACCGTACCCACGGAGCGGTCTGGAACTGGACGCACGCGCTCGCGGAGAACCAGGCTGACCCGCCAACGTTCACGAGAGCGACGCTCTCGTGCAGCACATCAGAACGCTTCGCGTTCTGAGGACGGCGGAGCCGTCGCGGGTCGCCGTCGACGAGAAACAGATCACCGTCGACGGCGAGAAAAATGGCTCTACGCCGCGGTCGATACGGATTCAAAGCTGATTCTGGACGTAGAAGTGTTCAGCCGCCGCGGGACCGACCCCGCGTCGGCGTTCCTTCACCGTCTCACCGAGAAACACGACGTCTCAGATACCGAGTTTCTCACCGACGCAGGCGGGTATCTCACGGCGTTAGCTCGCCTCGACCTCCGCGGCGGACTCAACTACAGCGAACGGAATCTCATCGAGAAGTGGTTCCAAACCGTAGTAATGCGGATCGACCGCTTTCACTCGTTCTGGCGTGGGAGTCCAGCCAGCGCACGGCGCTGGCTGCGACGGTTCAGGCACTATTGTAACCACGATCGACCGAATCAAGCGCTCGACGGACGAACACCCGTCGAGGAGGTTCTCAACTAGACAGCGTCTCCTCAAACTGATCTACACGCCTCCAAGTAACGTGCATACAACTGTTACTGTTGTTCGATCTGAATTCACCGTTGAATACCGGGTACAATACTGTTACTGGTGCTCGTAAACTGAAGGGCTAGAGGAAAAAACCTGATCTCGACGAGAATCTCTATGCATAATAATCGATGACCGAAATCTTATTTTCCCCGCTCAAGCGCTCGCTGGGCTGGCCGTGCGAGCGCGGGCATGGTATCGCCAGTTCCGTGAGATCTCGCTCACCGCCGCAGTCTACAACGTCAAACAGGCCGTCAACCAATGAATTCTCTCGCCCTCTGTGGATTCAATAGACCCGTGTCAAACATGGTTATTACGAATCTGGATTCTCGTTTCCGGAGACGCCAGTTCGCGACTGGAGAAGATAACAAGCGTTCCATTGTTTATTCCCAGAATCGGCGTCGGACCGGACGCCGACTGCTCACGGTCCGCCGAAGGCCCGCCACGACGTCTCTCATATTCGACTGTGACGAACCATCACACATCCGTTCGACAGCATCGGAAGTGGCATTCGAATTAGGAGTCCGAGAGATTTACGTGGAACACGCTCAGGACCGAGGGGTCGCGCTCGTCTCGTTCTCGCCCATTGCCCGGAGGTGTATCAGTTCGATCTCATGGCGACGCTCTGCGACCTGTTCGAAATCCCGATCCCCAACGACTGGGACGCGCGACCGTTCACGCCCGCACTCTGGGGGATGTCATTTGATGGCCGCGAGGTCGTCGTTTGCGGGCACGGCACCCAAACGCTGGAAGGACCGTTCATCTACGTCCGCCCTGACGAGTCGCGAGCGCTCTACGGAGAGCGCGGCGAACTGGACGCACACGCGGCGGTTCTCAACCGGAGCGAGTCCACCTTTCCGAAGCTGTTAGACGAGCCCGCCGAACACCGCTGGCTCGGTATCAGAGCGACCACTTCCGCGTCAAGGCGGCCCCCGAACGGTAATTGTTATGTGACTGGTCCGAGTGACTACACACATCATGGTTGGAGACGGACGCGAGCGCTTCGAGGGACAGACCGCACTCGTCACGGGATCGACCAGGGGTATCGGCGCTGCCATCGCCGAACGGCTGGCGGCCGAGGGCGCGTCAGTCGTCGTCACCGGGAAAGCGACCGACGCCGGGGAGACTGTCGTCTCGGGATGGATGGACGTCGAACGGACGGCGAGCGACATGGCTGACGAGCGCAGGGCGGACCTCGAATCAAAGCACCCCGTCGCCCGGATGGGCCGGCCCGACGACCTCGCGTCGACGGTCGCGTTCCTGGCGAGCGACGAAGCGGGGTTCATCACTGGCGAGAGCGTCGTCATCGAGGACGACAACCTCCCGGACTACCGCGAGTGACGCTTAGCGAATGAGTAAGTTCGAGGTGCACGGCGTGTCGCGCGAGCATCCCGTACCGGGACTTTCGAGGCGTTTTTGTCACCGCTACCGGTTGCTTACAGACGATTAATTCCAACGCTCAGCCAAAGCGTTCCAACAAAAATTAATCGAGAGTCGTTATTCGGTCCAGACTTCGAGGGTGTGCGGGTCGACATCGACGGAGAGCGTCGACGTGGTCATGCTCCCGAGGTCGGTGAACCGCTCGGACTCGCTGAACGACTGGCCGGAGAGCGTCATCGACCCGCCGAGATCGATGTCGAACGACTTGGTTGAGCCGCTGTCGTTCAGGAGCGCGAGACCGCGATCGCCGTTCGGCGCTTCCCACGCCATCGCGACTCGAGTGGTGTCGTCGGCGTCGTCGCCGAGGACGGAGTAGCGCACCGAGTCGTGGGGGATCAGTTCGACGAACGGCACGATGCCGTTCCAATTGACGTCATTATAGGTCCACTCACCGACGTCGACGTCAATGCCGTCGTCCGAACTGTCTGAATCGCTTGGCGGGCGGAACCAGCCGAGCGAGTAGCCGTAGCCGGATTCGTCGTTGGCGACAGTCGTTGGCTTCAGCGCGTGGAGCCAGAAGAACGTCGGCGAATCCATGTAGACGAAGTGGTTCATGACCATCTTCGCCGTGTGGGTGAAGTTTGTGTTGCCGCCGAGGTACTCGAACTCAGTGTTGATCACCGGCCGCCCCAGCGCCTCGTCGCCGAGGCTCGACGTACCAACGAACGAATCCGGGTTGCCCGACGAGGTGAGCGCGTGCCAGGACCACATATCGATCAGTTCGAGCGCCTCCGGGTTGGAGCGGACCGCATCGCTCAACCCGTCCGACGGGACGGATCCCGTGTTGTGGTCGGGGCCGTGGATTCGCACCGATGGGAACTCTGAACGAATGCGTTGACCGACGACGTGGAGCGCGTCGGCGTACTCCCCGTTACCGTACCCGCACTTCGAGTATCCCCCGCCCTTGACGTGGGGTTCGTTCTGGAGCGACCAGATGGAGGCGTCGATGCCGTTCTGGTCCAGCATCTGCATGTCCGTAACCATGGCGTCGGCCATGTCCGCCAGCGCTGTCGTTGATGTGGATTCGAGCCCCTCGTAGAGGTAGTCGTCGCTGCTCTTGAAGTAGGGCGTTGGCGACCAGTAGGTCGGCATGACCTTCGTCCCCGACTGCTGGACCGTCTCGGCGATGTCGGCGATCTGGCCCGCGTACCGTCCCTCCAGCAGCCGCTCCTGCGAGTCCGTCCCGCGGAGGTAGAGCCCCATTGCCAGCCGGACGTGCCGGAAATTGCTCAGCATCTCAGAGTACCAGCGTTGCGCTTCACTATCCGAGAGGGCCTCCGGGACGCGTTCGTCGGTACACGACGACATGTCGTTGTTCGCGCCGATGCAGTCGAACTGTATCTCACAGCCCATTCCCTCGATGTGCTGTCGGGGGTCGTCCCAGTCGACGCCGAACTCGACGTTCGGCGTCTCGCTCGCCGGGACAAACCGGATCGCATCGGCGACAACGTAGCCGTCGGCGTCGTTCGACAGTTCGACGCCGTGGCCGCTGCCCGGCGAGAACGTGTACGTGCTGGAGCCGAGTTGCTGCCAGTCCTCCTGTGCTCCCCGAATATCGACCCTGACGGTGTCAGACCCGTTCGCGTGGTCGATCGCGTACGGCGCAGCGCTCGCGTACGACGAGGAGCCATGGGGCAAGTACACCCAGACACTGTAGTCGCCCTGCGAGGACAGAGTTGGTTCCCAGCGGGCGGTCGCCCCGCCCGACCCGGAATTCGCGGTTCGATATCCCTGTCCGAAGAAGCCCGGATTGTACTCGCTGGTATCCCACGTCCCGCTCAGCGTCGCGTCGCCGTCGTCGTAGAGCAGATCGGCCGTCGTCCGCGGCGCGGCGTTCGCCTGGAACGAGGACAGCGACCCCATGCCGGCGCCGTTGACCGGGTAAACGACGTAGTGGTAGGTCGTGCCGTTCGAGACGCCGGTGTCCGTGTAGATCGTCGATGACGTGGTGTCGATCTGTGAGTACGACCCGCCACTCGTCGTCGAGCGGTGAACCTCGTACGACGTTGCGCCGCTCACCGACCGCCAGGAGAGGTCAACCGCGCCGTCCCTGGACCTCGCCCTGAGTGCCTTGGGTGAGGCTCGCGGCGGTGCTTGCGTGGGTGTCGCCGACGCTTCGCTCGCGTTACCGCTCTCGTCAGTACTCGTATTGGCGCTCACGGTGTAGTAGTAGGTGGTGCCGTTCGAGACGCCCTCGTCGACGTAGTACATCGACGCGGGCGCGTCGCCGATGCCGAGCGGGTTCGATATGTTCGACGCGATGGTCTGGTACGGTCCCTCGCTCGATGTCGCCCGCTTGAGGTTGTACGTCACGCCGGCGACATTGTCCCACTCCAGGTACGTGCGCCCGTCGTCGGCCTGCACGGTCAACCCCCTCGGGATCTCGGCTGGGACGACCTTCTCGAACTTCACGCCGTCCGCAAAGACGTACTTGGCGCCGACGTCGTCGTTCGACACCTCAACATACCCGTTCGTTCCCGACGTAAACGTGAACGACGAACTCCCGAGTCGATGCCACTGGCTGCCTTTGACGTTCTGGTCGAAGTCGACGGTCTGCGTCCCTCCGTCGTAACTCACCGTATAGGGCGCTCGAGTGCCCGAGTCTTCGTTCCCTTCGGGAACCTGCACGTAGATCTCGTACTCGCCGTCGGCGGGCAAGTCGGGCGTGTAGCGCGCGGTGCTGCCGCCACTACCGTCGTTCGCATAGATGTAGTCGCTGCCGTAGTAACCGCTCCTGAAGGTCGAACTCGTCCACGTCCCTGACGTGGTCGCATCTGGATTGTCCAGGGTGACCGCCCGCTGGACGAACTTGATCCCGTCGGCGAAGACGTACTTGGCGCCGACGTCGTCGTTCGACACCTCAACATACCCGTTCGTTCCCGCGGCGAACGGGAACGCCGAACTGCTGAGTTGGTACCACTGCCCACCAGAAACGTTCTGATCGAAGTCAATCGTCTGGCTTTCTTCTGAGTGACTCACCGTATAGGGCGCTCGAGTGCCCGAGTCTTCGTTCCCTTCGGGAACCTGCACGTAGATCTCGTACTCGCCGTCGGCGGGCAGGTCGGGCGTGTAGCGCGCGGTGCTGCCGCCACTGCCGTCGTTCGCATAGATGTAGTCGCTGCCGTAGTAACCGCTCCTGAAGGTCGAACTCGTCCACGTCCCTGACGTGGTCGCATCTGGATTGTCCAGAACTACCTCGTTAGTCGCCGCGGCCCCCGTTTGAACGAACGGGTACACCGCGCCCGCGGACAGGAGTTTCAGCAGGCTGCGCCGCTCGATCGGTGTATCGGTACCCCTCGCATCGCTCTCGTTACCGTTCATGATTACATCCCTGGCACCGGCAAGGCCGTAGCTTGCATGCCACTTCACGGCACACAACTATCATAAATAAAATTTTCGGTGTCAGCATCACGTCGTGTTCATGGGCGAACACCAGAGACGCGGACGAGGCGATTACTTCTCGAATCGCACGGCGTCAGCGATGACGTACCCGCTCGTTCCGTCGTTTCAAATCGTGACCAATTCTCCAGTTCCGGCGGTGAAGTCATAGGAGCTGATCGCGTTCCACTACCCACTATTCGCGGTCATCTTGACCGAAACCGCGTCGCTCCCGCCGTCGTACGCTACGTCGATCGGGACCGACGACGCGCGGCTGCTAGTCGCGTTCTATAGGGATCAACAGAGGTACTCATAGATCTGCGGCGAGTTGAGCGCTGGCAGCGTCGTTGCGAGATATGTCTTGACGTCGTCGAGCGTTCGAAACAGCCAGTTGGCTTGAGCTTCTCTCAGCTGCCGCCAGCAGTTTTCGAGCGGATTCAGTTCCGGCGAATGTGGCGGCAAGAATTCCAGAAGCAGGCCGCCTCGGACGGCCTGCTTCTTCAGCGTCTTCGCGATGAAGTAGCGGGCGTTGTCCAAGACGATCACCAGCTTCTCACCGAATCTTGTTGTATCGCTCGATAAAGTGCTTGGCGACCTCAGCGTTGAACTGGTTCGGTGTGAGAGCAACGAATCGGTCGCCATCGTCGGTGACCGCACCCAGCATGTTCATACGCTTGCGAACGCCCGAGACTGCCGGTCTCGGGCGTGAGTTCACCGGGAACCAGCCACGTTTTTGCTCGGTGGCAACCGTCTGCATGTGCTGATCGATGGCGACGATGCGATAGCCCTCAGCCTTCAGCGTCGGCCACTTTTTTGAACTCCGCGCGCCACCTTCGTTGTACCTCGGGATCGGCCTTGTAGTGGATCGGCCGGGCTGTCTGGACGGACAGCCCGGCCTCGTGGAGCAGTCGTCGGCAGTGCTTTGAGGTTAGGTGATATCAAAGGTCTCCTCCAGAGACGTGCGTGCGAGCGCCGGCGACCACGCCGGCGCGTCGTACCCGACTTCGGTCGGCACAGCGTTCACCGCAGCCACGAAGCGTTGGTGGTTCTCACGGCTCAGCAATCGTGGTCGACCGGGGCGTGGGGTATCATGAAGCGCGGCATCGATGCCGCGCTCCGCGAACCGATCGTGCCAGTCGTAGACGGTCTGTTCGGGCACTCCGTATTTCGCTTCAATCTTTGCCGGTGAGAGTCCCAATTTGTATTCTAACGCCGCAGTCAGACGCTTGACCGCCTTTGGGTCGGTTTCCTCAATGAACCGCTGGTGGAGGTGAGCCGTGCTCACCCCCGCCAGCTTGTCTCCACGCTTCGTCATGGATAAATAGAGGCGTTCAGAGAATATACCCTAAGCCGGAAGTCTTGACACAGTAGCGAAGCAGATACTGGTATGGGCAAGAAGAGAACCAAGATCCCCGACCTGACGAAGGGTCGAGTCCGCGAGCAACTCGCGGACGAGACCGATCCGAAGGCGATCAAACGTCTCACCGCCGCTCGCGAATATCTGGAAGGGCTCTCTGGCGGTGAGATCGAAACGAAGTACAGGTGGGATCGCCAGACCGTCTACAACTGGCTCGATCGCTTCGAAGAGCGCGGCTTCGACGCCGCGCTCTACGATGATTCCCGTCCCGGACGCCCCTCAGAACTCAGCAACCAACAGTTCGAGCAATTCACCGCTGTCCTCCACGAATTGCCTGAAGAAACCGGATACGATGCCCCAGCAGCATGGAGTACAGCTCTCGCCCAACACTATCTCATCGAAGCATTCGACATCGGCTTCTCCCGCCGCCACGTCCGCCGATTGATGCACAAGACCGGGGTCTCACCGAAGAGACCCCGGCCAGAACCAGCGTCTGCCGACGAAGAGGAGCGTGAAGAGTTCGAAGAGACAGTCGAAAAAAAGTAGGCTACCGTGACGAGGACGCGACAGTCGTCACGATTGATCAGACCCGCAAAGCGGTTGGTGCAGACCTCTACGCGGCGTGGTTCCCAGTTGGCGAGAGGCCGACCGTGGGCGTGTCGGTCTCTCGCGAAGGCGTAAATTTCCTTGGAGCAGTGACGGAGTACGGTGAAACGACGGTGCTGGAGTGTGGCGGATCGTTCACCGGCAAGGTGACGATCCGCTTTTTGGAGCACCTCCAAACGAAGTTCGGTGAGAAGCTGGTTGTGTTGTTGGATCAGGCGACGTACTTCACCGCCAGAGCGGTGAAGGACTTCGTAGCCGAGGAACCGATCGAGTTGGTGTACTTCCCGACGGGATCACCAGACCTGAATCCGACTGAAGAATACTGGCGGCGGCTCAAACTCGTTCTCGGAAACCGCTACTTCGGTACTTGTGCTAAGATTCGATCAGCAGTTTGGTCAGCACTCGAATCGATCAGTCCACCAGGAGTGTATCAATATCTCTGTCTTTGAGTATATGAGCACTTCCGTGGATCCCTATAGCAATATAATCTCACATCTCAATTCGACACCGCCTACGGGGAGAACCATGGGTGAATATATTGACGCTAAGTCAGCGGTGAAGCAAGTATCACGCCGGAGTGCCCCTCTGTCAGCAATACGTCTCGAAATGGTCCGCTACACCACCCACATTCGTACATTGATCAACGACCAGGGGACGACCCACCAGCACAACGCGATCAACAGGGGGAGTTCACTGAGCACTCAGCTGTCAGGCGAACTGAGACAAAAGGTGATAGAATCAATTGGAGAAAATTGTCCATCGATGGTTCGACTAATCATTCCTCTGAATAATTGTAGTGGAGGGCAGTCATCATACGAAACACGGGGAATCGTGATTCCAAAGCCAGGTATGGAATGGAAGGTACCATGGTACAGTAACCGATGCCACACCCAGCGACATCGACTTCGAAAAGTTCCATTATAAATGTTTGCTGTAGTGATTTTCAGTAGGGCAAAGACGCCATACCCATTTGGAAAACAGACTCGTCTCAGACAAATCTACGCTCTTGTGAATCACATTGTTGGTGAGTCAAAGCACCTTCCGAAGAACGTGTCTTAGGGCTTCGCGGCCAGGTTTGCGGTAGATTCGTCTTCGTAGCTGAAACGCTCTCAGATAGTGCGTGAGCTTGTCCTTTGAAACGCCTCGATGAGGCGAGAGCCACGATCGCACCAGCGATCCGTGGCTTTCGCAGGTGTTTACATGAACGTCGCCATCGACGTACTCGTTGTTCGCGTGGATGACCGACTCGCGGTGAAACCGCTCGTCGTCATCCAGCGGATCATACGCCCGAAACCCATCGGTATAGACCGATAATGGCTCCTTCTCGCGGTTCGCGAGAAGGAGTCGAACCGTTGATTCGTCCGCTGACTTCGCCGGCACGACGTACCGACTTCCAGTTCCGCGGTCAACAAGGGTGAACACTGGCGGTTTGTCACCCTCGTAGGTTCCACGCCCGCGCGTGGAAAGGCCTCGCGAGCGCGACGGACGGTCGCGCTCGCGGCCCTTCATCCCAGCTGAGACGTATAGTTCGTCGATCTCGACGGGACCGCGCAACTCGATTGAAGGCGCGTCGAGTGCTTTGGCGAAGCACTCGACACGGCGGTGGAGCGTCTTGTACGAGAGGTCGAGTTCAGCCGTGAGTTGGCGAATACTGGTGTTGAACCGAACGAACGCGTAGATCGCGAAGAGCCACTCATCGAGCGCGATCTTCGCGTTAGTCCCTAGCGGAAGTTATGGGTGTAGGATGGGATCGGTGAGCAATGAGTGGCGACCGTCGTATCGAGATCGTGCGGCACCTGAGCGAGGAAGACCTTGACCGATTGCTCTCCGAGGCGGACGATGACAAAATCGTCCGCCGTCTCACCTTCGTCAAAAATCTCTACGAGGGCGACATTCTAGAGGAAGCTGCCAACCGCGTCGGCAAGTCCCAATCAACCAGCAGCCGGTGGGCACGTCGCTGGAACGAGGGCGGCCTCGGACTCCTCACGCCGAACTTCGGGGCCGGCAGGCCCCCGAAGCTCGGCGAGGACGAGCAAGAAGAGTTGCTCGAACTCCTCCGAGAGGGCCAGCCCTGGAAATCACAGGAGGTTCAGTACCTTCTCAATGAAGAGTTCGACGTAGAGTACCATCCAGTCTACCTCGGAAAATTCCTCAAAAAGCTCGGTCTCTCACGCGCGATACCACGAACAAAGCGCCCCTCTCGTCCCGAGAACGCCGAGGAGATTCTCGAAGAACACGTCGGAGACGCGTTCGACGAAGACACCGATGAGCCACACAACAAACAGGACGGTGATGACGAGGAAGGCTGGGTCGTCAACGACGATATCTGCACGGACGGCGGAACTGTCCTCGGCTTTTTCGATACATCCCAGCCACAGCCTTGGGACAACTCACAGCGGCTGTACTACGTCGATGACCCGCACATCACTCGACCGCTGGTTCGTCACGACGAACCAACGGTCGGCTTCTACGCTCTCAACGGTGAGAGCGTGGTGAGCTTCCCCGAAAACCAGGAGAAAGAACAGATCTGTGACTGCCTCGAACGAGTCCGCGAGCAGAATCCGGGCAAGCGGATTCTGCTCGTCTTGGACAACTTCTCATCGCACATCTGCCCGTACACGCGCAGGCGCGCACATCAGCTTGGAATCGATCTCGTGTTCCTTCCTGTTGGCTCGCCGGATCTGAACCCGATCGAGCCGGTCTGGAAGAGTCTACGATGGGAAGCATCACCGCTCATCGTCGAGAGCGCGGAGGAATTCCGCGCTCTCGTCGCAGATCTGTTCGAGAGCCTTACTAATCGAATGAGTTTCGCCGTCTCGTGGATCGAGAACTTCCTTGCTCCTCATATTCAGAAATTATCTTGATGACTAAATTTTGCGCGAAGATCGTGCGGGTCTTGTCGTTGAACGTGCGGTCACAATCCTTACACAGATACCGCTGAAAGGCTCTGTAGCTGCCGTACTTGATCACTGATGAGGATCGGCAGCGCGGGCACTGGAGGCCGTCGCGCCAGCGGACCTGCTCCAACAGGTCCGCAGCGCTCTCCTCCGTACTCAGTGCAGTAAATGGGAACATCCTGCCGGGTGACGCGGGAGCGTCACCCTTGCCCGCTATGCTTTCTCAGCCGCGGCTACTCCACCAACAATCTCCTTCACAAGAGCGCAAATCTATTCCAACGACTCCATGGATCTACTGGTCAACCGGGCCAGGATCTCTGAGAGATTGCGAGGGACAGGATTTGAACCCGCGAACTCCTACGAGAGCAAGGAATGAGAGCGGTCAACATAAGCGGCTGCACAGACCCAAAACGGCCTCCCGCTTGATCCGTCGCGATTTTACTCGTGCTTAGCTCTCTAAGCAAGAGTAACACGGTCCCAGTGGGCTTGAGTGCCGCGGCGATCGTCACTACGCCTTGGGACTCGATCGGTCCGCTGAGGAGATAAGGTGGCGCGCGACAACCACGTTTCGAGTGTAGCAATGGCGAACGACACACGCGATGAGGAAACCAAGCGGTTCGCGGAGAACTATCCAGGTAGAGGAGTCCACCGGGACGCTCGACGCTGCTGAGGGAAGCAACGACCGCCGAGAAGAGTCGGATGCGACCGAGACACCGCTTACCGCCGGTCCCGTCTCCTCGCCAAAGTGGGGCGTGTCGAGCGGCGCGAAGTAGGGAAGTTCTTTGCTGTGGTCGGCCGCAGAGGACACACGAGTGAGTTCGCACATGAGCGAGTTCGCGCCCGGAGAGCTCCCGCACCCAGGCCACTCACTCGAAACGGCAAAGCGGTGCATCCGCGAATCGTGACGCACTCGGTGAGAACACGCGCGTCGGCGCGGTCGAAGCCTCGTGTGAGTTCACCCAGGCGATGCTGCCGGCGCTCGCGAGGGCCGTTGAGCACGAGGACATGACCAAGGAACTCGCCGAGATCCTCTCGATGTACGTGGTCGACGTCGAGTACGACGTGTCGATAGACGTTAACGTGCGCGAGTGATCGAGGTTACGGTCCCGGCGATCACCGCGCCGGGGGCGACCCCCTCTCGCAGCACCCTCCAAGGCTCAGCGGCCGCTGTTCGTTGTCGACCGCGCCCCACAACTTCGGCGCGTAATTGTGGGATCGATCCCGCAACATCGGACCGCGGCGATCGGCCGGCCGCGCCGACCGCACGCCTGCTTTCGTTCTTACCAACACAATTAAGACGGTAGCCGTTGTGATTGTTGGTAAGAGATGAACCGGACTGCACTCGACCCCGACGCCCCCGAACCCGCACCGCCCGCCGATCTCGCGGCGTACGTCCACGAACCGATCGCCCGACAGGACAGCGAGACGCTCCGCGCGATCGCCGCGTGGTGTGAGGATCTCGCCGACCACCGCGACGCGCAACCGGTCGAGATCGACGAGGAGGACGAGCTCGTGGTCGACGTCGACGAGGACAGCGAGGAAACCGGCGTGGTCGTCTCGAAGCTTCAACTATGCGGCAAGGACTGCGACGGCTGTCCGCACGGCCCCTACGACTGGCTCGTCACCGGGTCCGGGGCCGATCGTGACTGGGAGTTCCTCGGCCGGACCGACGGGGGCTGATTCGTTTCTTACCAACGCTTCCAGACTAATGCCGGTTCGAATTGTTGGTAAGAATGAGGCGGTCGGGCGGCGCGGCGGCGGCGCGTGCCGCTGCGAGAGGACGACGCTCACGCGTCTGTCTCATCCGCCGGCGTCCCGAACAGCCACCACTTCGCTCGTCGCCAGACCGGCGCGCGCGTACGCTCCTCGGCGACGGCACTGAATCCGCCGCTCCTCCTCAACGTACTCGACGAACTCGACGGGTCGCCGTCGGTCGCTGACCTGAATCCCGAGTACGGGGCTTCTGGACCGATCGCGACGGTTGCGTTCGCGGGGGAGTCCGACGAGGCCGCGGAGTGGCGCGAGGCCGACTCCGAGGCGCTCGCCGGGATTGCGGCCGACCACGAGCTTCGGACCTACACGTATCCCCGCGAGCGGCTCCGGCACGTAGAGGACGCCGCCGACGACCAGGGAGGTGACCCACGGTGAGCGTGGTCGCGCGCGAGCGCCTTGTCGAGCGCGTCGAGAGGTACGTCGATCGGACCGACGACCCCACGCTCCCGGAAGTGCTGGGACGGTTCTTGCTCGACCCCGACGAGGAGAGCGACGAGCGCACCCAAAACAGGAACGGTACGAATCAGAATCACTGATGTATCGGATGCCATTTACGGAAAATCTATGAATACGAATCTACTGCACAAAACCCGGGTTCTGTCAAATTCCCTAAGGAGTCTAGTATGGTGAACAATAGTCAAATTACTGGGCGAAAATTGTAATTACTGTCTGAAGTCGTACGTGCGATGAGCCAAAAACGGCCATTCCGGCACATCGTCCCTGGCATTGAATCGGTTCCTTCTGTTTCGTGTCTTTAGCAAAGAATAGAAGGGTGCTTCAGCTATGGCCTGCTGACTACATGCTCTGTATCTTGCACGGCATTTCTGACAGCCACCGGAGAGTATACAAACCCGGGTATGGGTTTGATTACTAACCCCCATAGCAAGTGGACGGCGTACATCAAGACCACTAGCGCCGAGGACAACCCCGAGTATCCCGATGAGTCTCCCATCGGGCGGCTGCCGACTTCGATCACGTGGGGGACGTGTTCGCCGCCGGACCCGACGACTACAGCGTTGAGGCTGCGCCGGGTTCGTTCCAGCCGGTCGACGGCGTCGAGGCTCTCTACCAGTCCGGCGTCCCCGGCTCCCAGCAGGTGAGCGAGCGCCCGACGGTGACGTCAATGTTGGGATCGGACCTCAGTCTCGGTCAAGCACTCCAGCAGGGTGGCGAGTCGGCAATCGTGGCCCCGGCGTCCCTTATGTAACACACGAGCATCCCCGGATGACCACTCGTTACATAAGGGACGACTGCGGTATCGGTAGACAGCGGCGCGGCCCGCCGACATGGACAACTCCAGCCGCCGGTTTTTGTGCTCCCCGAAGGAGTGAGGTGTCGAGAAGAACGAACGCACCCGAAGCGGTCGCAATTGGATCCGTAGAGCCTTGATCATGTACTCAGCAGGCGATCGCGTACACAGAAGCTTGAGAAGTACTGACCTCAAGAGCAGCGTAGGAGCCATCCCAACGACAAGGCTGCGCGTACGACCCGCCTCACCACGGTCGTCGGAATACTATCGTTATCCATAGATCATCCTGCAATTTCCCTGCCCTCAACTATCTATCCTCGTCATTGAATTCTGTGAAGAAGACAAGACGTGCTTCCCGGTCACCTCTGCCCTGCATGTACGCCCTCCACCCCTCTACGTAACCTGCGTCCGATGGGAGGCCGAACTGTGCGCGCCACCCGTTGGGATCCTGTGGTTGAGTTTCGAGAGACTCGAGTCGGCGTTCTATTTCACGCTTCGATCTCCGGGTCATTCTGTTCCCTCCGGAAGCTCCTCTTCTGTCTCGAGTCGATCGAGTCGGGCGTGTAGCTCATCGATATCGTGGAATTCCGTGATCCACTCGTCGTACTCGGTGGCGGTCTGCGCCGCCTTCCGGTACTTCTCTTCATCCAGTAGTCCTCGGATCGACCGGCGGACCACACTTTCGACGATGAACGCCCGCCGATCGCGATCGATCATTCTGTTATGGATGTGGCCTGCCAGTCGGTCGAGGTCCTTGCTGATCTGCTGTTGGGAGACACCGTAGTCGTCGGCGAGCTGTGTCTGGTTCAACGCCGCTGGTTCGCCTGCCTCTTCAATGAGTTGTAACAGCTCCGCGCGGCGCTCGAGATAACTGTACTCCCTCCGGTCTTTCGAGGGGAGATCTACTGCTGAGTAGTCCGGCTGGTTACTACCCTCTACAACCGACTCCAGGTGCGATTGATCGGACATGGTATGTATTTGCACTCCAGAGATTTGAGTTTTGGGCGAAGATGGGGAGATGGTATGGTTTGATTTCAAACTCTTCTCAGTAATGATAGAAAATCGCAGTTCAGAATTTTTCTCCTACAGGTATCCTTCCCTTTATCTGTCTTCGTCATCTATGCATCCTATCGAATTTTGACAAATAAAACTTCTCATATGCTATACTGAATCAATC
>NZ_BAFM01000024.1 GCF_000334895.1 Halococcus agarilyticus
GAACCTACCGTCGATAGAAGAGACGTCCACCCGAGGCCACATCTACGTGTAGCCGAGTTTTTACGCCCCGAGACCGAACGAACGGCCATGACTGCGCCCGATCCAGCCACTCTCGACGTGACCCTCGTAGATGGGTACGTCGACGAACCCGCCCACTTCGGGGTCCCGCCGTACATCTCCACCTATCCCCGATTCACCGCCGGCGCGCTCGTGGACGCGGGCGTTCCCGAAGAGCGAATCACCTACCACACGATCGACGAACTCCGTGACGAACGGAACAAGTGGCGTGACGTGGCCGACGCGGACCTCATGATCTACCTCGGCGGAATGACCGTTCCTGGGAGCTACGTCGGCGGGACGCCGGCCGAACCCGACGAAGTGCGGGAGATCGCGTGGGCCGCCGAAGGCACGAGCCTGATGGGCGGCCCGGTGAAGTTCGGCGTCGGCGAGGAGAACGCCGGTGCGACCGAGACCGAGCGATCGGATCTGGACTTCAAGTTCGTGGCGAAAGGCGACGTCGAGGCCGCGGCCCACGATCTCGTCGTCAATGGGTTAGAGGGGTTCGGCGACCGAATGCGCGATGTCGAGGAGGTCACGCAGTGGGCTCGCGAGGGCGCGTTCGTGGTCGAACAGCACCCCAACCATCCGAACTACTTGATCTGCGAGCTCGAAACCTCCCGGGGCTGTGCGTACCGGTGTTCGTTCTGCACCGAGCCGCTCTACGGCAATCCCTCCTTCCGCCCGCCCCCGTCGGTCGTGAGCGAGGTCGACGCGCTCGCCGATCGGGGTGCGCGGCACTTCCGGCTGGGTCGCCAGGCGGACATTCTCGCGTACGGCGGCGACGGCGAGGCCCCGAACCCCGACGCGCTCCGCGACCTCTACGGTGGTATCCGCGAGGTCGCACCGAATCTCGAAACCCTCCACCTCGACAACATCAACCCGGTCACGATCGTGCGGTGGCCCGAGGACTCGCGGGAGGGCCTCAGGATCATCGCCGAGCACAACACTCCGGGGGATACCGCCGCGTTCGGGCTCGAAAGCGCCGATCCCCAGGTTCAGGAGGCGAACGATCTCAACGTCACCGCCGACGAGTGTTTCCGCGCCGTGGAGATCGTCAACGAGGAGGCAGGCTGGCGGCCGGGCGAGGACCGCTCGGCTGCACCGACGTACGGGGCGGACGCCGCCGACCGTCTCCCGAAGCTCCTCCCCGGGATCAACCTGCTCCACGGGCTGAAGGGCGAGCGTGAGAAGACGTACGAACGCAATAAACAGTTCCTTCAGCGGGTGTACGACGCCGGCCTCCTACTCCGCCGGATCAACATCCGCCAGGTGATGGCCTTCGACGGAACCGAAATGAGCGACACCGGCGCGCAGATCGCCGACGACCACAAGAAGCTGTTCAAACAGTACAAAAAAGAGGTGCGCGAGGAGATCGACAACCCGATGCTCAAGCGGGTCGCACCCTCAGGAACCGTGCTGCCGGACGTTCACCTCGAATACCACCAGGACGGCCGGACGTTCGGGCGACAGCTCGGAACGTATCCGCTGTTGGTCGCCATTCCGGGTGAGCGCGAACTCGGGCGGGTAGTGGATATCGCGATCACGGATCACGGCTACCGGTCGGTGTCGGGGATGCCCGCGCCGCTCGACCTCAACCGTGCCTCGATGGACGAACTCGCAGCACTACCGGGACTCGGCGACCAGCGCGCCGGCAGTCTGGTGGTGAACCGGCCCTACGAATCGACCGACGAGGCCGCGGCGACGCTCGGGATCGACCTCCCAGGATTCACGACGGCGCGTACGCCCGAAGGCGCGGACTGATTTTCTGCTGGTTGCCGAGGACGACTCGTCCCGAAACAGTTACTTGAACGTCTTTGCAATCGTTCGTACGATGGCCGCGACCACCGATCGACTTCAACGGTTGATCGCCGACGAGATCGGCGAGTGCTGTGAAGAAGACGTCGAACGACGGCTCGACGAGCTCGATGCGCTCGCCGAGCGGGCGAGCACCGACCGTCGCGACAGGGATCGAAGAACGATGGCGGCGCTCGGCAGCGAGACTCGCCATCGGATCGCGCGCCTCCTCGCGACCGCCGACGGCGCGCTGTGTGTCTGTGAGCTCCAGCCCCTCGTTGACGTGAGCGAGAGCGCGGTCAGCCACGCGCTCTCGGATCTCGTCGACGCTGGGCTCGTCTCGCGCGACCGGCGAGGGAAGTGGCGGTACTACGAGAGCACCTCTCGTGCCGAGCGGGTGCTCGCCGCGCTCGACGCTACGAGGGAGCGATGAGCGACGACCTCGGCGCGCTCGATCGCTACCTCACCCTCTGGATCGGGGCGGCGATGGTCCTCGGCGTCGGGCTCGGCCGATTCGTCCCTGGGGTCGCCGACGCGCTGAACGCGATCACGTGGCACGGCACCAGCCTCCCGATCGCCGTCGGCCTGTTCGTGATGATCTTCCCGATCATGGCCGAGATCGACTACGAACGGATCCCGCGGGTGACACGCACCGCACGGCGCGAGATCGGCCTCACGCTCGTGTGCAACTGGCTGATCGCCCCGTTCGTGATGTACGGACTCGCGGTGACCGTTCTGGGTGGGCGTCCCGAGTTCGTCACCGGTCTCGTTCTCGTCGGAATCGCGCCCTGCATCGCGATGGTACTCATCTGGAACGAGCTCGCCGCCGGCAATCAGGAACTCTGTGCGGTCTGTGTCGGGGTCAACAGTCTGCTTCAGATCGCCCTCTTCGTTCCCTATGCCTTCCTCTTTCTCACCGTGCTTCGGGGGACGGGGATCGACGTCGACATCGCGCTCGTCGCCCAGATGGTCGGGGTCTTCCTCGGACTTCCCCTCCTGCTCGGCTACCTCGTCCAGAAGCTCGCGTTCCGGACGGTCGGCCGCGACACCTACTACGAGCGGTTCGTCCCACGAATCAGTCCTCTGGGACTTCTCGGACTACTCTTCACCGTCGTCGTGATGTTCGCGCTGAAGGGCGAGTACATCGTGAACAACCCCGAGGAGATCGTGTTGATCGCGACGCCACTGCTGATCTTCTTCGTGGGGATGTGGGCGCTCGCCTACGGCGCGAGTTTGGTGCTCGGGTTCGACTACACCGAGAGCATCAGCGTGGCGTTCACTGCCTCGTCGAACAACTTCGAACTCGCGATCGCGGTCGCGGTCGCCGTCTTCGGGATCGGGAGCAACGTCGCGCTCGCGACTGTGGTCGGCCCGCTGATCGAGGTCCCGGTGATGCTCGCGCTCGTCCGGGTGGCGCTCGCGACGAGGGACCGGCTGTTCCCCGAGGCGGGGGAGGTGGGTGGCGTTGCCGCCGACTGAGACTACCCGATTGGGGTTCGTCTGCGTTCGGAACGCCGGGCGCTCGCAGATGGCGACCGTATTCGCCGAACGCGAGCGGCGCGGGCTCGACGGTTTCGAGATCGTGACGGGCGGCACTCGCCCGGCAGACCGGGTTCACGAGCCCGTCGTCGCGGCGATGGATGAGGTGGGCTTCGACCTCGCCGATCGCACGCCGCGCCGGATCACGAACGACGAACTGCGCTCGTGTGACGTGGTCGCCACGATGGGCTGTTCGACGCTCGACATCGAGGGAGCCGAGTCGTCAGTCGACGTCCGTGACTGGGCACTCGACGATCCGGGTGAGGCCGACATTGAGGGGGTGCGCGCCATCCGCGACGAGATCGAACGGCGGGTCGTGGCGCTGTTTGAGGAGGTCGACGACTGAGTCCCGATTTTATGACGCTCGATTCGACTGTTGTCCGACCGCGAAACGTTGCGGATCGTCGGACTTTCCGTACTACCACAAAACATATACTACACCCCCCTCCTCGGTCGTGTTACCATACATGAAACGGCGTACTTTTATTGCCGGGAGCACCGTCGGTTTCAGCCTCCTTGCTGGTTGTGTCGGTAGCGACACATCCGGATCAGAGCCCGGTCCGACGGATAGCGGAACTACCGAGCCAGCAAGCACGGAAACACCAGCGGCTACTGCGGGTAGCAGTGCTCAGGCCCCCACGGAGACGGCAACGACCACCACAGCTTCCACCGAGGACGCAACGATCACAAAGACTACAGCTGCCGATAGCGAGACTACAACGAAACGAGGGGATGGTGCCTCAGCTACCCGGACGATCGGGTCCTGCCCGCTAATGCACCAAGTCGTCGCGATCACGACGCCCGTTTCTCCGACGGAACCACCGCTGAGCTACGGCGAACTCTCTCCGGAGGGTAAGGAAGTGTTCGATGAGGCGCGGAAGCGAGACGGAACACTGTTCATCTACGACGAATCGGAGAAACCGCCCGAGTTCAGCTACTCGGACGGGCGGACGTCGCGTATCGTGACGAGAGACGGCGAGCGATATCGGGTGTACACCTCCACGAACGCAGGATGCGCTTTCCCAACGGGGACGGAGTCTTGACGGGGAATCGCTGTTCGTCACAGGCAATCGCTTCGTTCGTGCGGGCCACATCCACGACGAGCGATTGACGCCCGAACCACGACCCAGAAGGGCTTTGTCCGTGGCTGGCGCAGTCGAGCCAATGAGTCGTGGGGTCGAGGTGAGCGTCGTCCTGCCGGCCTACGACGAGGCCGCGACGATCGAAAACACGGTCGAGATGACCCTCGATGCGCTCGGAGGGTTCCTGCCGGTGGGGAGCTTCGAGGTGCTCGTCGCCGAGGACGGCTGCACCGATCACACACCCGAGATCGCCGCCCGGCTCGCCCGTGAGGACGATCGCGTGCGACACGTCCACAGCGACGACCGGCTCGGCCGCGGCGGCGCGCTCGAACGGGCTTTCCGCGCGGCGGCGGGCGAGACCCTGGTCTACTTCGACACCGACCTCGCGACCGATATGCGCCATCTGGAGGAGCTCGTCGAGAGCGTCCGGTCGGGAGAGACGGACATCGCCACTGGCTCGCGGCTGCTCGCGGCGAGCGAGGCCGACCGCCCCGCGAAACGCGACGTGCCGAGTCGCACCTACAACGGGCTCGTGCGGCTCTTCCTCCGCTCATCGGTCCACGACCACCAGTGCGGATTCAAGGCGTTCGATCGCGCGGTCCTCGAAGCGCTGCTCGACGACGTGGAGGACGAGCACTGGTTCTGGGACACCGAACTCCTCGTGCGCGCCCAGCGTGCGGGCTACCGGGTCGAGGAGTTCCCGGTGGCGTGGACGCCAAAGGGCGATACGAAAGTGGACTTCGTCCGGGACGTGCTCGGGATGGGAAGCGCCGTTCTGCGGACGTGGTGGCAGCTCGACGTCGCGCCCCGGATCACGCGCCGCGTGACGCTCGTCGCCGGCACGCTCCTCACGATCCTCGCGGTCGGGCTGATGACCCAGTATCTCGACGTCGGGACCGTGCTCGAAGAGATGCGCGCGGCCGACCCGATGCTCGTCGCCGCGGCCGCGCTCGTCTACGTGCTCTCGTGGCCGGTCCGTGGCGCGCGCTACCGCGACATCTTAGACGAGCTGGGGTTCACCGAGGGCGTCGGCTTCCTCACGGGCGCGGTGTTCATCTCTCAAACGGGGAACCTCGTCTTCCCGGCACGGGCGGGCGACGCCGTCCGGGCGTACGTCGTCAAGACCCGCCGGCGCGTGCCCTACCCCACGGGCTTCGCCTCGCTCGCGGTCGAGCGCGTGTTTGACCTCCTCACCATCACCCTGCTCGCCGGCGTCGTCCTGATGGGCCTCGCCGCCACCGGGATCACCAGCCTCTCGGGGCTCGGCGCGACCGTCGCCGACGGGCCACAGAGTGGCCAGGTCGCCGTGCTCGTCGCCAGCGGCGTCGGCCTCGCGGCGATCGTCGCGGTGGCCGCGATCGTCGCCAGTGCGCGCTCCGATCGGAACCTCGTCCGTCGCGGGATCCGCCGCTTCAGCACCGACGCGTACGCCGATCGGGTCGCGGGCGTCATCGAACGCTTCGTCGGCGACGTACAGTCGGTCGCGAACGACCGACGCGCGTTCGCCCGCATCGGCACGACGAGCCTCCTGATCTGGACGCTCGACGTCGTGACCGCACTCCTCGTGTTCGCCGCGTTCGACGTCTCGCTGCCGCTCACGACGCTCGTCGCGGTCGGCTTCTTCGCCGTGAGCGTCGGCAATCTCGCGAAGGTGCTCCCGCTGTCGCCCGGCGGCATCGGCCTCTACGAGGGCGCGTTCAGCCTGCTCGTGGTCGGACTCACACCGGTCGCTCCCCCGATCGCGCTCGGCGCGGCCATCGTCGATCACGCCGTCAAAAACGTCGTCACCGTCATCGGCGGGGTGGCCGCCATGCTGGTGCTCAACGTCTCGCTCACCACCGCCGTCGAGGAGGGTCGCGACGTCGAAACGACGCCGACTGAATGAAACCCACTTTTTTACAAGGGGTCCTCGGTCGCTCGCGTCGCTCGCTCCCTCGAACCCCTTCCAAAAACCTGGACTAAAAACTCCCGCTCGCTCCCTTCGGTCGCTCGCGGTACAACAGCTTGCACCTTCCGCAACCGCACAGCACCGCCGAAGCCCTCGCTCCCTCACTTCGTTCGGTCGCTCGCCCTTCATCCGCCAGGAGAGCTTTGCTCTCCTGAGCCCTGCGGTCGCGGAACGACCGCAGGACGCCAAGACCGCACCGCCGCACCGCGGCCGCCAGCCGCGAGTCACACCAGCCCGAAACCGGGAATCGTTTTTATCGATCGCGTTCAGAGGACGGTCATGCGCGAAGCGGACGAGGATGCGACGACGCGCCAACGGATCGCGGAGTTCCTCCGCGGCGAAACGGCACCGCCTGGCATGCTGGCCGAGGAGTTCGCGATCACGACCGAGGCGGCGCTGGAACACGTCGAGCACATCGCCCAGTCGCTCGAAACCGAGGACGAACAGCTCCTCGTCGCCCCGCCGGAGTGCCGCGACTGCGGGTTTGCTGCGTTCGACGACCACGCGAACCGCCCCTCGCGGTGTCCCGAGTGCCGGAGCGAATCGATCGAGGAGCCGCTCTTCCGGATCGAGTGAAGCGAGTGCCGCGAACGGGTTCCAGAAGCGGTTTCAGGTCCCGGAGAAGTCGATCCGCCCGCGCGAGGAGAGGTCGTGCTCGCCCGACGGCCCGAGCTTCTCGAACTCGTAGTCGGGTTCGTCGAGGTAGATCGTCCCGTTCTCCACGGTGACGCCGACGGTTTCGAGTGTCGCTCCTTCACAGGGGCCGGTCGTGCAGTAGCCCGTCGCCTGCTCGAACAGCGCGCCGTGGCGCTGACAGAGGAGTTCGCCGTCGCGCATCGCTGCGCCATCGCCCGAATCCAGTCTGACGTCGGTCCAGTGCTGGCAGTGGTTCCGGTACGCCGCGACGCCGTCCGCGAGCTTCGTCAGGATCGCTTCCTCACGGTCGAACCCATCGCGGATCGTGAAGAGGAGCGTGTCGTCGTCGGGAACCTCGTCGAGGGCGGCGATCCGGCTCGCAGCGTCCATGCCGGCCGTGCGTCCGCTTCGGGTTTGAATCACTCGTAATGCGCTCGCTCGACGCGCTCGTCGAACAGCCGCGAGAGCAATCGCGTGATCGGTCCGTCGCCGACTGCGACCCCGTCGGCGCGCGCGATCGGTCGGAGCTCCCACGTCGTGTTGGTGAGAAACGCCTCGTCGGCCTCGCGAACGGCGGCGGTCGTGTACTGTCCTGTTTCGACGGGAAACTCCTCGTCGGCGGCGAGATCGAGCACGACTGCTCGGGTGATCCCGTCGAGTAGTGGCCCGTCGGTGCTGGGCGTCTTGAGCGTCCCGTCGTCGACGAAGAAGACGTTGCTCGTCGCGCCCTCCGTGAGATTCCCCTCGGCGTCGCGCACTAAGGCCTCGTCGGCTCGATACGCCTCGTTCGCCGCCCGCCGGAGTTCGAGCCGCGCGAGGATCCCGTCGAGGTAGTTGTGGGTCTTGGCGTCGCTCGGCACCGCCGCGTCGGGCACCGCGCGGGTCTTCACCGTCTGCACCGTCGCCGGCCCGTCCCACACCGACTCGCCAGTGAGACCGCCCCGCGGGAGTTCCTCGACGATGATTACTACAGTTGGATCGACGTCCGGCGCGGGCGTGAGTCGCCCCATCCCCGCCCCACGAGTCACCGACAGCCGGACGTACGCCTCGCCGCAATCGTTCGCGGCAAGCGTTTCCCGAACCCGCTCACGAAGGTCGTCGGGCACTACGTCGCCGAACCCCAACTGCTCGGCGGTCCGGCGGAGCCGTGCCTCGTGGGCGTCCCACTCGAAGATCGAACCACCGTAGGCGCGGACCGTCTCGAACGCGGCGTCGCCGTAGCGAAACCCTCGGTCGCGGACGCTCACGCTCGCCTCCTCGACGGGCACGAGGTCGCCGTCGACGTGATACTTCATCCGTCGCCTCCTCGCCGGAGTACTCCGTACCGCCCGGAGTGCCGCGTCGTGACGGCTCGCACGCCGACTACTGCCGGCGAGCCTTCGCGCGTTCGGTCCAGCGATCGAGCCGGCTTGCGGAGATGTCGGTTTCGTCGGCCACTTCCTCGGGATCGGCGTCGGCGAGGTCGGCGACGGTCTCGACGCCAGCGGATTCGAGCTGTTCGGCGTACGAGGGTCCGATCCCCTTGAGCACGTCCACGTCCTGCTCTGCGGTATCGCCGGTCGGGTCCGCCCCGGTCGGACCCGCGGCCTCGGCGTCCTCGGCCGCCGAGATCGAGTCGTTCGTCTCCTCGGTGATCGAGCCGGTCGATCCCGCCGCGTCACCGCCGGCCGCGGCGCTCTCGTCGGCGTCGTCGACACCGGTTTCCTCGTCGACATCGGTCGAGGGGGTGTCGTCCGTGGGTTCGGACGGCTCGGCGTCGTCGCTTGTCGGCCCCGTCACCTCGCCTGGCTCCGCGCCGCCCTCGGCGTCCTCGTCGACCATCGATTCGGTCGAGCCCGCGGCGTCGGCCCCGGCGGCCGCCGGTTCGTCCGTTTCGGCGTCGCTCTCCTCGCGACCCGCCCCACTCGTGTCCGTTCCCTTCACCGCGTCCTCGGAACCCGTCTCCGGGCTCGCCCCCGAATCGTGGTCGCCCGGCTCGTGTTCGACCGTCACGCCGCCGCGGTCGTCGTTCGACCGCTCGTCGCCCGAGTCCCGATCGTCGATACCGAGCATCGACTTGATGGTATCCAGCAGCGTCATGGGTGATGCTATCTCCCCCGGGACTTAAATACGTGCCCGAAGCGCTCCGTTCATCGCGTTCACTGGCGCGTCCCGACCGGTCCACTGCTCGAACGCCGCGACGCCCTGGTACAGCAGCATCCACCCGCCGTCGATCGTCCTCGCGCCCGCCACCGCGGCCTCGCGCAGCAGTCGCGTCTCGATCGACGAGTACACCGCGTCGAGCACGGCGAGATCCGTGTGGAGAGTTTCGGAAGGGACTGGCGACTCGTCGCCATCCATTCCGACGCTCGTGGCGTTCACCAGCAGATCGGCGTCGGGGACGAGCGATCCGAGCGCGTCGAGTCCGTGTCCGTCCGCGCCGTCGATCTCGTCGGCGAGGGCGTGTGCGCTCTCCACGGTGCGATTGGCGATCGCGACCGTCGCTCCGGCGTCGGCGAGCGCGAACGCCGCCGCCCGGCCCGCCCCGCCGGCACCGACGACGACCGCACGTCCGTCGAGCGACACGTCGTGGTGGGCAAACGCCCGCTTCACGCCGGCGGCGTCGGTGTTGTGGCCCGTCGGTTTCCGACCACCGAAATCGACCGTGTTGACCGCGCCGATCCGCGCCGCGAGATCGTCGGGCGCGACGAGATCGAGGACATCTCGCTTGAACGGGATTGTGACGTTCAGCCCATCGATCCCGAGCGCTTGCGCGCCCTCGATGGCCGCTTCGAGATCGTCGGGATCGGGCTCGAACGCCACGTACCGTGCGTCGATCCCGCACTCCTCGTAGGCCGCCTCGTGCATCGGGGGCGACAGCGAGTGGCCGACGGGGTTGCCGACCAGGCCGAACACCTGCATGTCGCTGCCGACGGCGACACGTGGTTAAAACCCTCCGGGCACAGGCTCGGAACAGTTCAGGCGTAGCGGAGCCGTCTGAACCACACTCCGGCGAGTACGAGACCCAAGATTCCGAAGAAGGCCCCGAACCCGAACACCCCGAGCGCTCCCTTGGAACCGAGGTCGGGCCAGACCAGAGCTGCGAGCCACCAACCGAAGTCACGGGCTAAAGTAGAGTGTAGGTATGACGAACTGAATGGTGGAGAGAGTTGGCTGGAACCGACCGTCTGGCGACCGACAGCAAAAGAGATAGGTACGTGCCTCGCGGTTTCAGAACCAATGCTCGACCGTCTTCGCCATCCACTCGCCGCCGTCGCCGTGGCGCTGTTGCTGACGGTGCCGTTCATCGCGCTGTTCGTGACGCACGGGTTCCATCTCACCCCGGCTCCGCCGGGCGCGAACATCACACCCCTGATGGCGGTGCTCGTCGGTGGGGCCGCGATCCTCGGTGCGGCGTTTTTGCTCGCTTGGGGGGCCGAGACGGCTGAAAAGGACGTCCCGACCGCCTTCGCCATCGCGGTGCTGGCGGTGCTCGCGGTCGCCCCCGAGTACGCCGTCGACGCCCTCTACGCGTGGCAGGCCGGCTCCGGCCAGAGCGGGTCGGCGAGCCTCGCGATCGCGAACATGACCGGCGCGAACCGGATCCTCATCGGGATCGGGTGGTCGGGCATCGCGCTGTTCACCATCTACCGGGCGAAGCGCTCGGGCGACGAGGCGGTCGAGGAGCGCTCGGGGCTCCTCGCCGACGTGGTCACGCTCGACCGCGAGATCGCGCTCGAGATCGCCTTCCTGCTCGCGGCCACGGCGTTCGCGTTCTTCGTCCCGCTCGGCGGCACGATCGGGATCGCGGATACGCTCGTCCTCGTCGGCCTCTACGTGCTCTACATCGGCATCATCATCCGGGGTGACGTCGAGGAACCCGAGGAGAACGTCGGCGTGCCCGCGTACTTCCAGGAGTATCCGAAGGTGCCCCGGATCGCGGTCGTGCTCTTCCTGTTCGCCTTCTCGGGAGTGGCCATCTACATCGCGGTCCACCCGTTCGCCGTCGGCCTCGAGGAGTTGGGCCTCCAGTACGGCATCCCCGAGTTCTTCATGATCCAGTGGCTCGCACCGCTCGCGAGCGAGAGTCCGGAGCTGATCGTCGTCGCCTACCTCGTGAACAAGGCGCGCTCGACCGCGGGGTTCAACGCGCTGATCTCCTCGAAGCTCAACCAGTGGACGCTGCTCATCGGAACGCTCGCGGTGGTCTACTCGATCGCGGCCGGCCACATCGGCGGACTGCCGATCGACGAGAAACAGGTCGCCGAGATCTGGATCACCGCCGCCCAGAGCTTCTTCGCGCTCGCCATTCTGGCGAACTTCGAGATCAGCGCCCGCGAGGCGGTCGCGCTGCTCGTCCTGTTCGCCTCGCAGGTCATCGCGGAGTTCTACGTGATCCAGACCGTTGGCGAGCCGACCGCGACGAACATCAGCATCACCATCCTGTACGCCTACACCGTCGTCTATCTCGTTCTCGGCGCTGGGTTGTTCGTCAAGCGCCACGAGAGCGTCCGCGAACTCTTCGATCGGACGGCCTCCAACGCCCGTGAAGCGGTCGGTGACACCACCAGTCAGCCCGAGCGCGCGGACTGATGGCGGACGACGACGCGACCTGTGGGATCGTCGTCAGTCGTGCCGACCCCGCATCGGTCCACATCGGCGAGCAACTGCTCGATCTCGCCGACTGGGAGCACACCGTGGACGACACTCGCTCCGACGCCGCGGGCGGCGGGGCGGTCTATCGAACGTCGGGCTTTGAACTCCGCGAGTTCGACGGCCTCCATCTCGACCTCGAAGGTGTCGCCGACGCCTTCGTCGACCCCGCCTCCGTGGTGTTCGCCTCGAAACACGCTGGCGACACTGGTCCCCTCTTGACCGCCCACCACACCGGCAACTTCGGCCCCGCCGATCATGGGGGTGCGGACGGCGCGTTCGCTTCCACCTGTGCGAACGCCCAGGCTCGCGTGCTCGACGCGCTCTCCGAGCACGCCCCATCGGGGTACGACGTCGGGATGGAGTGTACCCACCACGGCCCCACCGACGTGGGTGCGCCCTCGATGTTCGTCGAGCTGGGGAGTTCGGCCGCCGAGTGGGACGACCCCGAGGGGGCGCGAGCGGTCGCCCGGGCGATCCTCGACCTCCGTGGCGTCGCGCCGCACCGCGAGCGCCGGATCGTGGGCTTCGGCGGCGGCCACTACGTCCCCCGGTTCGAGCGCGTGGTCCGCGAGACCGACTGGGCGGTCGGCCACATCGGTGCGGACTGGGGGCTCGACGCGATGGGCGATCCCGTCGACAGCGTGGACGTGCTCCGGCGTGCGTTCGAGCGGAGCGGCGCGACCCGCGCGCTCGTCGAGGGCGACCGGCCCGCGCTGACGGACGCGATCGAGGACCTCGGCCACGAGGTCGTGACCGAAACGTGGCTCCGCGAGACGGCGGGCGTCCCGCTCGACCTCGTCTCGCGGGTCGAGAAGGCGATCGGGCCGATCGATGCCGGGCTCCGGTTCGGCGACCGTGCGCGTGCGGCCGGCCAGGCGGGCGACGAGATCGTGACCGTCTCGCTGCCGGCGGCACTCCTCGACGAGGCCGAGGGGATCGACCCCGAAACGGCGCGGGCGGCGGTCGAGCGTCGCGCGGTCGCGTTCGACACCGACCACGGCGGCTCGCGGCTCGCCGGCGAGGTCACCCTTCGAGACGCCGACGACCTCGCCGGGATCGTCGACGCGCTCGCCGACGTTCTCGACGGGGAGTACGAGACCGTCGAACGCCGTGAGGGGGCGCTGGTGGCACGCGAGACGGCGTTCGACCCCGTGGCGGCACGCGACGCGGGTGTGTCGGAGGGCCCGGCGTTCGGTCGCCTGGCGGCGGGGGAGGCGGTCAGGGTCGACGGCGAGACGGTCGATCCCGCGACGGTCCACACACAGCAGGAACGTCGATTTCCGCTCGACGGGCGTGACACGCGTCGGACAGAAGGGGAAAGATAAATAGCCGCCGTGCGTCATGCGGTGGTAAATGGATTCGATCATCGAGGATGCCATCGACGAGAGCGAGTCGAGCGACGGGCGCGACGGTCGCGAGACACCAGCGGGCGAGCGAGAGGCGGGGACGATGACCAACGAGGAGCTCGCCGGGGTCGTCGACGATCTCAAGACCCAGATCACGGTGGTCGGCTGTGGCGGCGCGGGGTCGAACACCGTCACGCGGATGGACGAGGAGGGCATCCACGGCGCGAAGCTGGTCGCCGCCAACACCGACGCCCAGCACCTCGTCGAGCAGGTCCATGCCGACACCAAGATCCTGATGGGCCGCGAGCGCACCGGCGGGCGCGGTGCGGGCTCAGTACCCAAAATCGGTGAGGAGGCCGCGCGCGAGACGATCGACGACATCCGGGAGTCGATCGACGGCTCGGACATGGTGTTCGTGACCGCAGGACTCGGCGGCGGTACCGGCACCGGTGCGGCCCCGGTGGTCGCCCAGGCCGCCCAAGAGGCCGGCGCGCTCACCATCGCGATCGCCACGATCCCGTTCACCGCGGAGGGCGAGCGCCGGCGCTCGAACGCCGACGCGGGGCTCGAACGGCTGCGAGCGGTGTCGGACACCGTGATCGTCGTCCCGAACGACCGGCTGCTCGAATACGCGCCGAACCTCCCGCTTCAGGACGCCTTCACGATCTGCGATCGAGTGCTGATGCGCTCGGTCAAGGGGATGACCGAGCTCATCACCAAACCCGGACTGGTGAACGTCGACTTCGCCGACGTTCGCACCGTGATGGAGAACGGCGGCGTCGCGATGATCGGGCTCGGCGAGTCCGACTCGGAGAACAAGGCCCGCGACTCGATCCAGTCGGCGCTGCGCTCGCCCCTCCTGGACGTGGAGTTCAAGGGCGCGAGCTCCGCCCTGGTGAACGTGGTCGGCGGTCCCGACATGTCGATCGAGGAGGCCGAGGGCGTCGTCGAAGAGATTTACGACCGGATCGATCCCGACGCGCGGATCATCTGGGGCGCGTCGGTCGACGAGAGCTTCAGCGGCACGATGGAGACCATGATCGTGGTCACGGGCGTCGAGTCGCCCCAGATCTACGGCCAGTCGGACCTCGCCGACGAGACCGGCCGAGTCGACGACGACATCGACTACGTGGAGTAGGTCCCACGACCGCGGCACGGTTCCGGCGGCGGCCTCGACGACGGTCGACCGTCCGTTCGGTGTCACAAGATAGAAACCCCTCGGGTTGCTACGCTCGCTCAAATGGACGTCAAATACGAACTCAGCAGCTACACACGGGTGTTGAAGCTCGCCAGCACCCCGGATTGGGAGGAGTTCTCACAGATCGCGCTGATCGCGGGCGCGGGGATCCTCCTCGTCGGCCTGCTCGGCTTCCTGATCTTCCTCGTGATGAGCTTCCTGCCGGGAGGGGTCTGAGATGAGCATGTACGCCGTGAAGACCACCGCAAGCCAGGAGCGCACGGTGGCGGACATGATCATGAACCGCGAGGAAAACGACATCCACGCCGCGCTCGCGCCCGACTCGCTCACCAGCTACGTGATGGTCGAGGCCGACGACCACGCGATCCTCGAACGCGTGCTCGACGAGATCCCCCACGCCAGAAACCTCGTGCCGGGCGAGTCCTCGATCGCGGAGGTCGAACACTTCCTCTCGCCGAAACCCGACGTCGAGGGGATCGCCGAAAGCGACATCGTCGAGCTCATCGCCGGCCCGTTCAAGGGCGAGAAGGCTCAGGTCCAGCGTATCGACGAGGGCAAGGACCAGGTGACCGTCGAACTCTACGAGGCGACGGTGCCGATCCCCGTCACGGTTCGGGGCGATCAGATCCGAGTGCTCGACTCCGAAGAGCGATAGCATCCGCCGAGCGCAGCGAGGCGGTTCACTGTGACCGAGCACAGCGAGGTCGCAGGTAGTTTTGTACTAAATTTTGCGAGTAGTGTTGAACTTCGCTCTGTCGTTCGCCGTCCAGGGACCGTCCCGCTTACCCGGTTGTGGTGACCGTCGGACAGCCCACCGCGGTCGATAGCCACGCCAAGTCCACCGTTCCATCCCGTCCGATGGCAACGTTGATCCTGCGGCTGTTGCAGGTGTCGACGGGAAAGTCGATGGTCGCGGGTTCGTCGCCGTCGACACCGACGTCGAGCGTGTATGCGCCTGACTTCGTGACCGTGATTTCGACGTAGGCGTCGGCTTCGATCCGATACGTCTTCTGGAGTGGCGACGTCCCGGCGTTCCGGTTGGCGACGGCAACTCGTATCCGTCGAGCGGTTTCGGCGTCGTTCCAGACGAGTATCGTCGCGGACCCATCGGTCGACGGGTCGCTGCCGGTAACACGCACCGTCGTCTGTGGGAAGCTGTCGTTCGAACGGATTTCGACGAAACCGCCGTCCGTTCCCTCCCGTTCCGTCTCCCGCGTCGGCGTCGCGTTCGGTGTCGTGACGTTCGAGGTCGCCGTCGGTTGTGGACTCCTCGTCGACGTTCGATCCGGCGTTGTCGTCGATGCTGGCGAACTCGACGTCGGTTCCTCGTCCCGCATCGCCGTCGGTGCCGACGAACTCGATGTTGGTTCTTCGTCCCGCATCGCTGTCGTGGTGCTCGAATTCCCGCCGCTACTCGTTTGCGTACAGCCGGCGAGAACCGCACTCGCGCCGAGCACGAGAAACGCCCGTCGTCCGGTCACCGGACGTTTGCCGCTCATATCTCAGCACACAGAGTAGCCAGGAATAAGCTTTCTGACGCTCGAACGGTGGATCGGTTGGGAATCCCGTTCAGTGACCATCGAAACGTCGCCACCGAGAGAGCGTCACGGTCTCGAAACGGGATCCGGATCGGCGTAGAAGCTTTCTTGTGGAGAGGGTTGGAACGAACCGATGAGACGGTCACGAATGGACGAGTCCGAGCTCGGGCCCGCGGACTACCTCCCGGGAATGCGGCCGCGGCAGCGAGTGCGGAACCTCGCGGTTGCGGTCGTGTACGTCGTTCTGTCGCCGGTCATCGTCGTCGGGGTGATTCTGTTCACCGGCTACGTTCTCGTCGGGGTCCAGCTCGGACGGACCGACGCCATCGAGATCGCCGATCGGGGCGGGGGGACGGGGACGAGCCTCCATCCGATGATCGGTCGCCTCGCGATGCTCGCGGTCACCGTGACCCTCGCCGTCGGCATCGCGAGCGCGTTCGCGTTCGGGTTCGTCCAGCTCCCGGGCACCGACGCCCCGCAGGCCGCCTTCTCGTTCGATCGGGCCGGCTCGACTACCGTGGAGATCACCCACCAGGCCGGCGACCGACTCGATCCCGCGACGCTCACCGTTCGTGTCGACGGCGATCGCGCCACGGGATCGTGGCAGCCGACGCCCGTGACCTCCGGCTCGCAGTATCGCGTGACCGGCGTGGAGTCTGGCGCGACGATCACGGTTGTCTACGTCGATTCCGAGGGGTGGTCGGCGACGCTCGCGACGCACGAGGTCGGCGGCTGACGGCCGTCCCCGGCCCCCATCGAGGCCGGGCGCTCGGACGTCGCCGGAATCGACGACGGCTCGGGATAGACGAGCCGTTCGCTCGACACGCGGCTGTCGACTGCGCGATCGCGTCCCCAGGTCGAACGAGTTAACCTCCGTCTCCGAGAATCCACATTGTAGGTCAGCCGTGAGCGAGTCCCGCATCGACGCACACGTCAAGGTCCTCGACGAGCGCGTGGTCCGTCGGGCCAAGCGCTACGGACTCGACGCCGTGGTGTACGCACCGCACTTCACTCGACTCCCCGAGATCCGCGCCAAGGCCAGGGCGTTCTCCGACGACGACTTCCTCGTGGTGCCTGGCCGCGAGCTGTTCACCGGATCGTGGCGAAATCGTCAGCACGTGCTCGCGTTCGGCCTCACCGACCCAGTACCCGATTTCCTCGCGCTCGATGCGACGATGGCCGAGCTCGACCGCCAGGCAGCGGCCGTGCTGATCCCTCACCCGGAGTTCCTGAACGTGGGGCTCGGCAGGGCGGCCATCCGCCGCCACGAGGCGACCATCGACGCCGTCGAGACCGACAACGCGAAGTTCTGGCCCCATCACGCCCGCCGGGCGCGCGGGATCGCCACGGAGTTCGATCTCCTGGGATTCGGCTCGTCGTACGCCCATCTCCCCGGGAGCGTCGGCGAGGTCTGGACGGCGTTCGACGCCCCGATCGAGACCGAGGCCGATCTCGTCGCGGCGTTCACCGAGGGTGCGCCGCGCGCCGTCCGCCGTCGGCACGGTGCGCTCCACTGGACGAAGCGAGGGGCGGAGTTCGCCCACCTCGGCTACGAGAACTCGTGGGGGAAGTTCGACCGACTCGTGTTGCCGGGCGAGACGCCGACGCACCCAGGCCACGCGCTCTACGGGGGACGGTTCGACGAGTCGTCCGTCTACTGATCGATGGTCGTCGGAGTGGTGACGGGAGGAACGAGCCGTTCGGTCACACTGTCGGAGGGAACCGAAACAACGGATTCACCGGACCGAGTCGGCGAAATCGACGAAAGACTTCCCCCCGACAGTATCACCGACGCCGGAGCGCGAGGACGGCGGTCCCGAGCAGCGCGGCGACGGCGACGCTCACGCCGAAACCGGGTCCGAACGCGCCGCTATTGCCGCCGGAGTCCGTGGTGGTTCCGCTCGTCAGACTCGTTCCGTCCGCCTCATCGACGGTACTCGTCGCCCTCTCCGTTGGGGTGGCGGTCGCGGTGTCGGTCACGGTCGTCGCGGTCGGCGTCTGCGTTGCCGTCGCGGTTGGCGTCGGCGTCGGTGTGGGTGTCGGCGTTGGCGTCGCGGTCTCGCCGAGGGGACCGAGGACCGACGCGTTCCCCGAGGGGGGAACGGTCGCCACGACGCGGTTGCGGCTGGTGTTGACGGCGTTCGGGTCGGGAACCTGGCTCCACGTCCGGTTGTACGTCCACAGCCGGAGGGTCTCCTCGGTGATGTTCGCTTGTGTCACGGCCCGGTCCGTGTAGGGAACGACGAGTCGAAGCGAGGCGTTCGGTCCGGTGGCGACCGCGCCGACGAACTGCCCGACGTTCGTCCGGTTTTCCGTCCCGAGCGGCGGATTGGAGACGCCGGTGAGTGCGACGTCGCTCGCGGTGAACGACACCGTCCCCGAGCGGGTCGTGAGGTTCGTGCCCCTGATCCCGGTGGCGTTGCCGGTGGCGAAGAGGCTCCATCGGCCGTTACCGACCGCGGTGACGTTCCTGACGCGAACGTCGCTCGATCCCTGGAGTCTGATCCCGTGGCGCGCGTTCGCGCTCGCGTCGACCCGCCGGATCACCCCGTCGTTCGCGTCGCGGTAGACCACTCCGCTCGACCAGTCGGTCACGCTCACGTCGAACACCGTGACGTTCGAGAGGGTGGTGAGCGAGTTGTCGACCTGGATGCCGACGCTTCCCGATCCGTTCGGGCCAGCGTCCACGACGTGCCCTCTGCCGGCAAAGATCACGTCGCTCGAGATGATCTGGATGCAGACGTCGCTTGAACTGTTCGTGATGTTCTCGGTGAGGACGTACCGGCCGTCGTCCACGATCGTCCGGCACGAGTCGATCCGGACCGGGCCGTCGTCCGTCTGACCGCTCGCGGGACCGACGATCGCGACGGTCGCGACCGACGCGGCGAGGAGGAGACAGATCACGATCGCTCCGGCGTGTCCGTGTTGCGGTGAACCCATCGCTTGTGGGGTGGACTGGCGCGTGGCCCATACCTGTTCTGTTCCACCGCCGAGCGGATCGCCGGTCGGCGCGCCGTCGAGTCGATCAGAACACGCCGGCCGCACGCAGTCCGTCTTCGAGCAGTCGGCGCGGGGCCTCGGCGACGAGCGCCGCGGCGATGGCGAGCTCGACCGCCGTGACGGCAAGCGTCACGCCGGTGGCGTACCGACTCCCCGATCGAACGCCGACCGGGAAATCGAACTCGGCGCTGTCGAGGGGGTAGAGCAGCGCGAGCCCACGCTTCGAGCCGAGGAGGTCGAGCACGAAGTGGGTCGCCACGCCGATCCAGACCAGTTCGAGGTTGTCGAAGTAGAGCGGGTAGCCGACGAACACCCCGAGCGTCGCGAGGTTGTGGAACGTCTTCCGGTGGCTCCCGAACGCGGTGTCGATGTCGGGAGCCAGCGCGCCGAGCACCACCGGGACCGCGTAGCCGACGATCGCGCGCGCGGTGGTGGCATCACCCGTCGGGTGGGCGAGATACGCGAGCCCGACGCTCAGCGCGACCGCGTTGATGACGTGCTCTCGCTTGTTCATCGTTCCGACACTACCTCACTCATCGTCGCCGACGACCCGTTCCGTTCATCGAGTAGCGCGACGACCGGGGTCGGTTAAGCCGTGTCGTTCGAGTTCGGGCTCCGGTGCTCGTCGAGGCGTTCGAGAACCGCCGCGAGCGCGCGCCTGCCGATCTTCCGCTTGACCTCGCGGCGCGATCTCTCGAAGACGTGGTGCTCGGTGGCCGTGACCGAGTCGCCCGATCCCCACTTGCCCGCATAGGCCACGCCGATGTGGACCGTGCCGACGGGTTTCTCGTCGGTGCCGCCGTCGGGCCCCGCGATCCCGGTCGTACTGAGTCCCCACGTCGTGTCGGCCGTGTCCCGTGCGCCACGCGCCATCGCACGGGCGACTGGCGCGCTGACCGCACCATGAGCATCGAGTTCCTCGCGCGGGACGGCGAGCAGCGCGCGCTTGGCTCGCGAGGAGTAGGTCACGAGCGAGCGATCGAAGTAGTCGCTCGATCCCGGGACGTCGGTGAGCAGTGAGCCGACGAGGCCCCCGGTACACGACTCCGCGACCGCGATCGTCGCATCGGTTTCCCGGAGTGCGTCGCCGAGCCGTTCCTCGATCGGTGGTTCGTCCGGCTCCTGGGTCATGGGCGATCAGTCGTCCCTCTCGAACAAGAGGTCGGTGGTCGGGTGCCGTCTGGAGGGGCGGTGGCGCACGGGAGCGCGTCGAAGACGCGCGACTCGTGCGAGGGATGAGCGGAGTGAGTGAAGCGAACGGAGCGAATCGGCTGGGGAGGATGTGGCTGCGGTCTCTCATCTGCGTCGTGATTCGTCTCCGCCGAATCGGCACTGACGTTGGAGACTGCGAACGGTCTTCGAATGATTCGAGTGGCGGAGCATCGAGGCGAAAGACCGAGGACGGGCCGGGCCAGTACACGAGTATGAACTACGAGACGCCGCAGTTCTTCCGGGTGATGCAGTACGCGGCGGCCGCCGACCGCGACGTGATCGACATGGCGAGCGGCAGCCCCGACTGGGAGGCCCCCGCTGGCATCGGCGAGGGACTTCACGCATACGCCGACCTCGGCGGTTCTGACTACCAGTACCCGCCGAGCGAGGGGGTGGCCGAACTGCGCGAGGCAATCGCCGCCAGGCGAAACGTCGATCCCGAATCGGTGGTCGTCACGAACGGCGCGGGCGAGGCGAACCATCTCGCGCTGGCGGCCGCGCTCGATCGCGATGCTGGCTCGGAAGTGCTCCTCACCGATCCGGTCTATCCCTACTATCCCGGGAAGACGAAACTCCTCGGCGGCACGCCGCGGTACGTCCCGGTCGCCGACGACGGGCAGCTCGATCCCGCCGCCGTCCGCGAGCGCGCCGGGTCCGATACTGCCGCGATCGTCGTCAACACGCCGAACAACCCGACCGGTGCGGTCTATCCCGAGGACACGATGGGCGAACTCGTCGCGATCGCGGAGGACTGTGGCGCAGTGCTCGTGAGCGACGAGGTGTACGACCACTTCGATTACTCGGGCGCGTTCGCGAGCGCACTCGGTGTCGATTCGGCGCATCGCGTCGTCACCAACTCCTTCTCGAAGTCGATGGCGATCACGGGGTTTCGGGTGGGGTACGGGATCTTCCCGCCGGCACTCCGCGACGCGGCGCGCACGCGGCACATGCTCGCGAACGTCACCGGGAGTCGACCGGCCCAGTACGCCGTCCTCGAAGCGCTGCGTTCGACCGATCGCGAGTACTACGCCGCGAACCGCGACCGGCTCACAGAGCGGGTCGCGACGTTCACCGACGCGCTCGACGCCGTCGGAGCGGAGTACACCACCCCCGACGGCGCGTTCTACGTCATGGCGCGCTTTTCGGGGTTCCCGGGCACGATGGCGAACACCCAGCGGTTGATCGACGAGGCCGGCGTGGCCGGGATGCCAGGCGAAACCTTCGGCGAGACTCGTGTCGACTGGTTCCGGTTCGCGCTCGTCACGCCCGAGGTCGAGGCGGCGGCCGAGCGCCTGGCAGGGTTTTTCGACTGACGGTGCTGATCGAGTTTTGCGGTGCTGTGGCGTGCGGCTGCGCCGAGCGGGACGGTCTGCCGTCCCACTGGCCGTGCGAACGAGCGCGAAGCGCCCGTGAGCAGAGAGTGGTTGGCGAACGAAGTGAGTCAACCCGACGAAGCAAAAAAGTGGGAGTTGAATCGGCTGGGGAGGTGTGTGGCCGTCGCGGCTCGTGGACGGACGGTTGTGTCCGGTGGATGGGATCCACCACTCGAACCAGCACCACGAGCGTCTGACCACTCGTTTCGCCGCTTCCGGAACCGCCGAGAACTCCGTCAGACCACGCGCCGAACCAGGCCATAGAGCCGGTTTCGGACACCGGCAGGGAGGAAGCGAGCGTACTCCGCGAGGCTCGCGACCGGACCGACGGGGTAGCGCGTGGGCGGGTCGGGCGAGACCGCCGCGTCGACGATCGCGGTGGCGACCAGGGTCGGCGAGACGGTGCCGACGCCACCTTCGACGACGGTGCGCGAATCGTCGAGGACGTCGTAGAACGTCTCGTACGCGCCCGAGCGGTCGAGGCCGACGAGTTCGTCCGCGGCGCGGTCCTCGAACTCGGTGTTCACCGGGCCCGGCGCGATGACGACGACGTCGACGCCGTAGTCCGCGATCTCGGTGCGGAGTGCGTCGGTCATGGCTTCGAGCGCGGATTTCGAGCCCGCGTAGACACCCTTGGCGGGCGTGGCGAACCGCCCGGCGGTGCTGGAGACGTTCACGATGGTTCCCGTGCCGCGGTCGCGCATATGTGGGAGAACGGCGCGGGTCAGTCGGTGCGGACCGAAGACGTTGGCGTCGAACTGGTTCCGAACCCGCTCCGTGGGAACGTCCTCGATCGGACCGAACTGCCCGTAGCCCGCGTTGTTCACGAGGCAGTCGATCCGCCCGGTCTCGTCGACGATCCGATCGATCAGGCTCGTCACTGCCTCGTCGTCGGTGACGTCGAGCGTCGCGGTCTCACAGCCCACGTCGTCGAGCGCCGACAGATCGTCCGCGTCGCGCGCGGTCGCGTACACCGTCCACTCCTCGTCGCGGAACGCCTCGGCGGTCGCGCGGCCGATGCCGGACGAGCAGCCGGTGATCAACACGGTCTTCGTAGTCATATCTGGTTCTCTCGGGCCGGGTAGTTAACTTCCGCCGTTCGTTGCCGCGCTCGCAGGGCCGCGACGCTCGATCGCCAGGCCGCGAACTTCAGCCGCCCCGTTCACGCTTCACCTCGGCGGCGTATCCGTCGGCGAGCCGCGTCGGCTCGGGGAGCTTGTAGCCGTCACACAGCCGCCCGATCAGGTCTGCGGCCGTCTCGCTCCCGACACGGTGGCCCGAACTCACGTACACCGGGTTGACGTGGCGATCTCCAGAGTCGTACTGGCGGGTCTGGAGTGCGTAGCCGATGACGCCCTCGCCCGTGGTCTCCACGCTCTCGTCGGCCGCGATGGCGACGCGGGCTCCTTCGGGGAGGTCGTCGAGCGATCGCCGAGGTGTGCCACAGAGCAATCCCTTCGCGACCCCGACGCTCGGCAGGTCGAGCGTGACGCCCATGTGAGTCGCGAGACCGGCCTCGCGGTAGTGGATCCGGCCGCTACCGTCGAACACCGCGAGATCGGGCTCGACGTCGAGGTTCGCGAACGCCGCGAGGACCGCCCCCGCCTCCCGAAAGGAGAGGAGTCCGGGGACGTAGGGGAATTCGAGGTCGACGACGGCGCTCGCGCGTTCGATCACCTCGCCGCCGCGGAGGGCGACGATCGCCCCCACCGCGCGGTCGTCGAGAAACGCTTGGTCCACGCCGACGACCACCGGCGGTTCGTGGGCCGCGTCGGCGGGTTCGTCGGCCGACGAACGATCGGTCGCCTGGTCGGTGGTCGTGATCGAATCGAGGGTGTGCGTCCCCGTCGCCGACACCGCCCTCGGATCGAAGGCGAACGCGTCTTCGAACGTCGCGTGGGCGGCAATCTCGCGCTGGAGGCGTTCCATCGTCTCGCGCGAGGCCGACGGGTCGGGAACGAATTTTGGGTGGGCGGGCTCCATCTCAGAACGGGCCGCGCCCGCGGCCACCCATTCCGCCGCCACCACGACCGCCGCCGAACTGGAGCCGGTCGCGGGCTTTCACCCGGTCCTTGACGTGCTGGCCGTAGGCGAGACCGACGACGAGGCCGACGAGGTGGGCCGCATCGGCCACACCGGGAAGGATCTGCACCCCGAGCACGCCCGAGACCGAGACGAACGCGTAGAACGCGGTGATCGCCCAGATCGGGACGGGGATCAGGAAGTAGAGATACACCCGGAGATCGGGGTTGAGAACCGTGAGAACACCCAGGATGGCGAGCGCCGCACCGCTCGCACCGAGCGCTGGGGTCAGTTCCCCGCCCCTGAGCAGTTCGACGGCGACGTGGCCAAGGCCGGCGAGGACGCCGCTGCCGAGGAACAGCAGCGCGAAGTCGCGCGATCCGACGTACCGCTCGACCTGTTGGCCGAAGAAGTAGATCACGATGGCGTTGAACAGCAGGTGAACGAGTCCACCGTGAGCGAAGATCGACGTGAACCACGTCCAGACGTACAGCGGGTGTTCCGGCGAAATCGTGAACAGCGCCTGGTAGATTTCACGAGAAGATGGCGTAAGGAAGAGCGACCCCGCTGGAGCCAGTATGAATTGAGTAGCGTACTGGAGGGCGAACGTGACGAACATCAGCGCGAGGAAGACGAACGTCATGTTCCCCCGGAAGAAGCCGAGCGGTCCGCCGACGCCGGTGTCGAAGACGCCGGAGAGACGCCCGGACGACGATCGGTCACCTGGGTTGTCGACGCCGTCGTCGAAGCCGCTGTCGAAGATTCCCGAGGGATCGTTCCAGTCGTCGAGCCCCGGACAGCCGTGGTTCTCGGGCAGGCGGTGCTCCCCACAGTAGGTGCCACCGCAGTGCTGGCAGTGATACGGCATGTTCTCGTTTCGCCCACACTCGTCGCACGTCGCCATTTGCCGTGTGTCAGTGCCGCCGGCTCAAATCGGTTGGGTTCCGGGCTGTGGCGGCGACCGTCAGGTGGGCGCGTCGCGGGCGGAAAACGAGGCCGACAGGGCGAACCCGACGAAGTGAAACCGGGCTGGGTGCAAAGGAAACCATGCGATCGCACGAACGGAAGCAGCTCCTCGCGCGGATCGAGCGCGAGGGTGCGACCGTGGGCGCGTCGATCCCCGAGTCGATCGACGTCCAGGGCGAGCGGCTCGCACTCCGGGAGTTCGTCTTCGAGACGCGATCGCGCGAGTCGGTGCCGGCGGGCGAGCGCGACCGGGTCGAGCGCGCGAAACGGAACCTCCGGCGCGAGCGCCTCCAGCGCAAGCAGCGCCTCGAAGACGCCGACATCCCGCGGGCGGAGGGCGAGCGGCTCGTCGAGAGCATCGTCGGGATCGATCGCGCGCTGAACGCGCTCGGCGATCTCGGAACGACGGACATCGAGCGGGAGGCCGACGCGAACGAGGCCGCAGACCGGAAGCGCTGGATGTCGTTCCTCCAGCAGGCACTCGGCAACGAGGACTCGAACGCCAGGCGGTGAGCCCCGACGCGACCGCCGCCCTCCCTTGCGGAGCGGTCGGACGACCGCGCTACCGATCGAGCGCCACCGCGACCGCTTCGATCGGGTGACGCGGCCGCGACGCGCCTGGGCGGTCGCCGAGCTGGGTCCGACACGACGTTCCGGGGGCGACGACTCGCTCCCCGTCGCTCGCGTCGACCTGATCGAACAGGATGCGTCCGATGGCCTGCGAGAGGTCGTAGTGTTCGGTTTCGTACCCGAAGGAGCCCGCCATCCCACAGCAGCCCGAATCCAGCGGATCGACGTCGTAGCCCGCGCGCCGGAGGACGCCGACCGCGTGGTGGTCCTTCGCGAGCGCCTTCTGGTTGCAGTGGCCGTGATAGGTGAGCGACGTGTCGGGAGTGGCGACGTCGAGCGCGTCGTCGAGACGGTGTCGATCGAGGTATTCGAGCACGCCGTAGGCGCTCTCGGCGACCCGCGATGTCGCCTCGTGGTCCGGAAGCAGATCGCGGTACTCGTCCTGGAACATCACCGCGTCGGAGGGTTCGACGAACGTGACCGCCCAGCCGTCCCGCACGCGAGACTCGAGCGTTTCGACGTTCGTCCGGGCGCGCTCGCTGGCGACGTCGAGCAGCCCTTTCGAGTAGGCGGGGCGACCGCTCGGCGCGACGCCGTCGGGGATTTCAACGTGAACGCCAGCGGCCTCCAACACGAGCACCGCTGCTTTCCCCGGCCGAGGACGACTGTAGTTGGTGTACGTGTCGGGAAAGAGCAGGACGTTCGCTTCGGCCTCGGCGAGTGGGACCGCCGCACCGCCGCGCGCGTCGAACCACTCCTCGAGGGACTCGCTCGCGAACTGCGGGAGTTCGCGCTCGCGGGCGATGCCCATCGTCCTCTCCATCGCGGCTCGCGCCCCCGGAAGCTTCGGCAGCCAGTTCGAGAGCGGCGCGAACCGACTCCCGAGCGCCGCGAGTCGGTCGACGTTCGCAAAGAGGCGCTCGCGGCGGCCGACGCCCTCGCGTTCGTGGTACTGGTGTTTGACCTCGGTCTTGAGCTTTGCCATGTCGACGCCGGTCGGACAGTCGCTCGCACAGCCCTTGCAGCCGACACAGAGGTCGAGCACCTCCTCCTGGAACCGCTCGGAATAGAGTTCTTCCTCGGGAAGCTCCCCTGATATCGCTGCACGGAGGAGATTTGCCCGACCTCTGGTGGTCTGAATCTCCTCGCGCGAAGCGCGGTAGGTCGGACACATCGTCTCGCTCTCGGTCTGTCGGCAGGTCCCACAGCCGTTGCAGAGCTCGACGAGGTGTGAGAACCCCTCGCCGTCTCCGCTTCCATCGCTTTCGGCCCCGTCATTTCCGACCTCGTCGCTTCCCCTCTCGTCGAACGCCATCGTGGTCTGCGGTTCGAGCGACGAGTACGCTGCACCGTATCGGAGGTTCTCGCGCATGTCCGCGCCGACGCCGCGTCCATCCGCCGGCGCACTCTCGCCGTCTTCGTCCCAGTAGACGACGGTTCCGGGGTTCATCCGGCGGTCGGGATCGGCGGCGAGTTTGAGCTCCTGAAACGCCCCCCAGAGATCGGGGCCGTACATCTTCGGGTTGAACTCGGTGCGCGCGAGGCCGTCGCCGTGCTCGCCCGAGAAGGCTCCGTCGTGCTCCATGACGAGCGAGGTGACGTCCTCGGAGATCGAGTGCATCGCCTCGATACCCTCGCTCTCTTTGAGATTCAGGATCGGCCGGATGTGGAGCGTCCCCGACCCGGCGTGGGCGAAGTACGCCGCCGACGTATCGTGGTCAGCGAGGATGTCTTCGAACTCGACGACGTACTCCGCGAGCTCTTCGGGCGGAACGGTGGCGTCCTCGATGAACGGGTAGGGTTTGGGATCGCCCTCCAGACTCATCAGCAGCGGGATCGCGGCCTTCCGGAGTTTCCAGAGCTTCGATTGGTCGTCGGCCGAGTACGCCTCCAGCACGTCGAACGCCGCTCCCTGTTCCACGAAGTGGGCGTTCGTTCCCTCGATGGCGGCCTCGAAGTCCTCGCACAGTTCGGCGTCGAACTCCAACATCAGCGCCGCGGCCGTGCCCTCGGGAATCGGATCGACGTACTGGGCGAACTCGGTGGACTCGTCTGCGAGCCGGAACACCTCGTCGTCCATCAGCTCGACTGCGCTCACATCGAAGTCGAGCGCTTCGGGGACTGCGGCCATCGCGTCGACGAGGTCGGCAAAACAGTAGAGCGCGAGCGCGGTCGAGTCGGGTTTCGTGACGAGACCGAGCGTCGCCTCGACCACGACGCCGAGAGTCCCCTCCGCGCCCACGAACAGCTTCGAGAGGTTGATGACCTCCTCGCCAGCGTCGTTTTCGTCAATCACCTTGTGGAGATTGTAGCCCGATACCGAGCGCTTCAGGCTCGGATAGCGCTCCGCGATCTCCTCTCGGTTCTCCTCGACGAGACTCCGGACTGTGCGATAGAGTGCTGCTTCGCGGTCGTCCTTGCCGACGAGCGCCTCCCACTCCGGACTGTCGAGCACGACCTCGCGGGTGTGGATCAGCGAGCCATCGGCGAGCACCACCCGGAGTTCTTCGGTGTAGGCGTCGGTGATGCCGTACCGGACCGAATGCGCGCCCGTCGAGTTGTTCCCGATCCCGCCGCCGATCGTCGCGCGGTTCGAGGAGGCGGGATCGGGCGCGAACTTGAGTCCCCACTCGTCGAGGTGGGCGTCGAGGTGGTCCTGGACGACGCCCGGCTGGACGGTCGCGGTCCGTCCTTCGGGATCGACATCGAGGATCGAGTCCATATGACGGCTACAATCGAGCACGACGCAGCCGGGGCCAACAGTCTGCCCCGCGAGCGACGACCCCGCGCCGCGCGGGAGCACGGGCGTGTCGTGGTCGGCGGCGATCCGGACCGTTGCTCGCACGTCCTCGATGTCGCGTGGACAGACTACGCCCGCGGGCCGCGCCTGATAGATACTGCCGTCGGTGGCGTAGAGCACCTGGGCGTACTCGTCGAAATCGACCTCGCCGCGCACCGCCTCGCGCAAGTCGGCGGCGAGCGCGCGATGCTCGGCGACGTCGTCGTGATCGTGTCCCAGCGCGTCGACCGACGTCGCGAGATCGGTGGCATCGGAAGCCTCCTCGGCGGCCATGCGTATTTCGGGTGGTAGATGATGTTAAATACTGGGATGGTCCCAAGTTTTGTTTCGGTCCGGTTCGGAGCGGATGGCGGCGCTGAACGGTGTCTACGGCAGATGCGACGACTCTTCGGAATTGGAGGCGGGATCAGAGCAGCGACCCCACCAGATCGGTTTCGAGCGCGGCGATCACCCCCGTGAGGACGGGCACGCTCGCGAGCGTCGTGGTCAGGACGGCGGCGCTGACGTATTCGGGGGCGGTGACGCCGCCCACGGAGCGGTCGTCCCCCATCTCGATCACGAGGATCAACGGGGTGATCGCGGCGGGCGCGGCACATTCGAGGACGAACACCCGGGCAACCGTCGTGTCGGCGAAACCGAGTCCGGCCGCGATCGCGAGTCCGACGACGGGGGCGACCACGAGCTTGAGCGCGTTCGCGGTCCCGACGCGCGCGACCGCCGCGCCGTAGTTCGTGTTCGCGAGCTGGATCCCGACGAGTATCAACATGAGGGGGATCGCTGCGTCACCGACGAGCTTCAGGGTGCTCATCGCGGTGCCGTCGGCCGGCGGAACGACCCCGAGCCAGCGCGCGCCCGCCGCGAGCACGACCGCGTAGACGAGGGGGAGTTCGAACACCCGTCTGATCGAGCCGAGTCCCCGAGTGCCGCCCGAGCGGGAGGCGAGATAGACGCCGACGGTGTAGACCACGACGCTCTGGCCGACGAGGTAAACCACGGCGGTCGCGCGGCCGACCGCGCCGAACGCAAAGGCCGACAGCGGGATGCCGAAGTTGCCCGAGTTCGGGAACGAGCTCACGAGCACGAGCGCGCTCCGGATCGGCTCGTCCTCGTCGAGCGCGCGCCCGACGCCTTCCGCGAGCGCGGCCATGACGAGGGCGAACGCGACGACGCCGCCGACGACCTTCAGCAGGGTCTCACCACCGAGATCGGACGTGGCGACGCTGTGGAGAACGAGCGCCGGGGTCAGCACGTAGATCGTCACGGTGTTGAGCGGCTCGACCGCGATCGAGCGCACCCGCCCGAGCACGAAGCCGACCGCCGCGATCGCGACGATGGGGAGAACCGAACCCGCGAAGATCGAGAGGAGGGACACACTCCTCCCACCGCCCGTCGGGTTACAAGCGTTCCGAGCCGCGTCGGACTCCCGTGCGACTCACTCGATCGACTCGTCGAGCGCACCTTCGATCGCGTCGTCGAGTCGTCCCGTAGCAACCAGCTCCGTCGCGACCTCGATCTCGGTGTGGAGCGGCCGGTCGGCGTCGAGCGGCGGGACCACCTCGCGGATCGCGTCGTACGCCGCGCCGGTCCCGGTCCCGGGATCGAGATCGTCGTCGACGAACTCCATCGCCTGCGCGCCACAGAGGAGTTCGATGCCCACAGTTGCGAGCGCGTTCTCGACGGCGGTGCGGGCGTGATAGGCGCTTTCGGCGCTCATGCTGACGTGATCCTCCTGACCGCCGCTCACAGGGGTGTTGTCGGTCGAGGGCGCGCCGAGCGATCGGCTCTCGTTCACGAGCGCGGCGGCGCTGTACTGCGCGATCATGTAGCCCGAGCGCACGCCGCTCTCGGGCGTGAGGAAGGGCGGGAGGTGATCGGCCTGGTGGTTCGGGTTGAGCAGCCGGTCGGTCCGGCGCTCGGCGATCGCGGCGAGTTCCGTGAGCGCGTTCGTGACGTAATCCAGCTGGAGCGCGAGCACCTCTCCATGAAAGTTGCCGCCCGAGAGCACGCCCACCCCGTCGGTGCCGCTGGCGCGGTCGTCGACCGCGTGCCCCGGAAACACGAGCGGGTTGTCCGTCGCGCTATTCAACTCGGTCTCGACGGTCCCGCGGAGGTGGGCGATCGCGTCGCGGACCGCGCCGTGGACCTGCGGGAGACACCGGAGTGAGTAGGCGTCCTGCACCCGATCGCAGTTGCGGTGGGATTCGACGATTTCCGAATCAGCGGTGAGTTCTCGGATGTTCCGTGCGCTCGTCGCCTGGCCGTCGTGAGGTCGGACGTCCTGGATCGCCGGATCACAGGCGGCGGTCGTCCCCATCGAGACCTCGGTCGTGAGCGCACCGGCGACGTCCGCGCCACGAACCGCGCGCTCGGCGTCGGCGACACAGAGCGCGGCCAGCCCGACGGACAGTTGTGTCCCGTTGATGAGCGCGAGCCCCTCCTTCGCGGCGAGCGAGAGCGGTTCGAGTGCCACCAGTTCGAGCGCCGCCTCGCCGTCGAGTCGTTCACCGTCCACTTCGGCGACGCCTTCACCCAACAGAACGAGCGCGAGGTGGGCGAGCGGCGCGAGATCGCCGCTCGCGCCGAGACTTCCCCTCGATCTGACGACCGGATGGACCCCTCCATTGAGCATCGTCACGAGGTGATCGACGACGACCTCGCGGATCCCCGAGTACCCCTTCGCCAGGGCGTTGACTCGCGTGAGCATCATCGCGCGGACCGCCTCGCGATCGAGTTCGCGACCCACGCCCGAGGCGTGGCTCCGGACGAGGTTGGTCTGGAGGCGCTCGCGCTCGCTCTCTGGGATGCGTTCGGTGACGAGCTGACCGAACCCGGTGTTCAGCCCGTAGACTGCCTCGTCGCTGTCGATGACCTCTTCAACGCGTTCTCGGGACTCCCGCACTGCCTCGCGCGCGGACTCGGTGATCGTCACCCTCGCGCCGTCACGGGCGACCCGCGCCACGTCCTCGGGGGTGAGCGATGCGCCGTCGAGCCTTACGGGTTCGCTCACGACTCGCCCTCCCCGTGGACGGGTTCGCCGTTCTTGAGCACCGTTTTGACGGTGTTCACGCCGAAATTGTAGGGCACGTGGACGTGCGATGGTGCGTCGACGATCGCCACGTCCGCAGGAGCGTCCTTGCGAAGCGAACCACTCTCGCCAGCGCGGTCGAGCGCGCGTGCGCCGCCGTGGGTGCCGGCCAGCAGCGCCTCGGCGGGCGTCATCCCCATCCCGACACAGGCGAGCGCGATCGCGAAGCCCATGCTCTGGGAGTGACAGTTCGGGTTGAAATCGGTCGCCACCGCAACCGATCCCCCCTCGTCGAGAAACGCCCGCGCGTCGGCGTACTCCGCTCCGAGCGAGAAGGCCGTCCCGGGAAGGAGGACGGGCGTGACGCCAGCCTCGGCGAGCGCCACGCGGTCGTCGTCGTTCGCGTGGAGGAGATGGTCGGCACTCGCCGCACCGAGATCGGCCGCGAGCTGCGCGCCACCGAGCCGGACGAACTCCTCGGCGTGGACCTTCGGCGTCAGACCCGCCTCCATGCCGGCTTCGAGCACCCGTCTGGACTGTGCGACCGAGAACACGCCCTCCTCGCAGAACACGTCACAGAACTCGGCGATCCCCTGGTCGGCGACCGCGGGGAGCTGGTCGTCGACCACCCGCTCCGTGTACGCCTCGGCGTCGGTCCCCTCGGGAACCGCGTGGGCACCCATGAACGTCGCCACTACGTCGACGGGGTGGATCTCGTCGGCCCGCTGGATCACGTCGAGCATCCGGAGCTCGGTTTCGGTATCGAGACCGTAGCCGGATTTGATCTCCACTGTGGTGGTGCCGTGAGCGAGCATCGTGTCGAGGTGGCCGAGCAGGTTCGAGCGGAGCTGCTCGTCGCTCGCTTCCCGGACGGCGCGCACGGTTCGAAGAATGCCGCCACCCTCGGCCAGGATCTCCTGGTACTCCTTCCCGCGGAGCTTCGCCGCGAACTCGTCGGAGCGATCGCCCGCGAACAGGCCGTGGGTGTGCGAATCGACGAACCCGGGGAGCACACTCCGGCCGTCGGCGTCGATGGCGTGCGTCGCGTTGCCTGGCGGGTACTCGTCGGTCACCGTCTCGGTCGGCCCGACCGCGGCCACGCGACCGTCGACGACGGCGAGCGCGGCGTTCTCGTGTCGCTCGATGGCCTCGTTTTCGTCGGGGCCGACCACGATCTCGCTCGCGTCGTGGACCACCGTGGTGAGCTCAGTCATCGTCTCCACCCATCGTGAAGTCGCTGCGACACGAACTCATCGCCGGTCCCGCATCGGCACCGAGACGTCCGAGCGATCGGCCTCGTCGAGCGCGTCCTCGTAGCCCGCGTCGGCGTGGCGGATCACGCCCATTCCGGGGTCGGTCGTGAAGACTCGGCGAGCTTTCTCCCCAGCGAGGTCGGAGCCGTCGAGCACGACGTGGTTGTTGGCGTGGAGCGCGTTGCCGATGCCGACGCCGCCGCCGTCGTGGACGCTCACGATGTCCGCGCCCGCCGCACAGTTGAGCAGCGCGTTCAGAATCGGCCAGTCCGCGACCGCGTCGGTGCCGTCCCGCATGGCCTCGGTCTCGCGGTGTGGGCTGGCGACGCTGCCGGCGTCGAGGTGATCGCGGGTGACGACGATCGGCGCGGCGATCTCGCCGTCGGCGACGAGTTCGTTGATCCGGAGTGCGAACCGTGCCCGCTCGGTCAGGCTGTCGGGGTCGTCTTCGTCGGTTTCGTACCCGAGCCAGCAGACCCGCGCGGGGAGTCCCTGAAAGGACACCTGCTCCTGGGCGAGCTCGATCCAGCGGTTGAGCGATTCGTTGTCGGGGAACAATTCTGTGACCGCCTCGTCGGTGCGGTGGATGTCGGCGGGATCGCCGGAGAGCGCCGCCCATCGGAAGGGACCGCGACCGCGACAGAACATCGGCCGGATGTACGCCGGCACGAACCCCGGAAACTCGAAGACATCTTCGCGCCCGCGGTGATCCTCGACCTGGCCGCGGAGGTTGTTGCCGTACTCGAAGGCGACTGCGCCGCGATCCTGGAGGTCGAGGATGGCGTCGACGTGGCGCTCCATCGTATCGAGGCTCTCCTCGCGGTAGCGCTCGGGATCCGATTCTCGGCGGTCGTCGGCCTCTGCGACGGAGTAGCCGCTCGGGTAGTAGCCTTCGAGTTCGTCGTGGGCGCTGGTCTGGTCGGTCACGATGTCGGGGACGAACCCGCGCTCCAGCATCGTTTCGAGCATGTCCGCGACGTTCATCTCGACGGCGACGCTGTACGGCTCGTTCGCTTCGGCCGCTTCCTCAGCGTTGTCGAGCGCCTCGTCGAGACTGTCGGCGCGCTCCATCAGGTAGTCCGTATCGAGCCGGCGCTCGATCCGGCGCGCGTCGACTTCGGCGGCGATACACACACCTCGATTCATCGTGACCGCGAGCGGCTGTGCGCCGCTCATACCCCCCAAACCGCCGGTAGCGACGACTTTTCCTTCGAGGTTGCTATCGTATTCCTGCCGGCCCAGTTCGGCGAGGGTCTCGTAGGTTCCCTGGATGATTCCCTGGGTGCCGATGTACGCCCACGAGCCGGCGGTCATCTGGCCGTACATGATTTTGCCCTCGGCTTCGAGTTCGTGGAACTGCTCCCAGTCGTCCCACTTCCCCACGAGATTCGAGTTCGCGATCAGTACCCGAGGAGCGCGCTCGTGAGTCTCGAAACGGCCGACGGGCTTGCCCGACTGGACGAGGAGGGTCTCGGTATCCTCCAGTTCGCGGAGCTCGTCGAGGATGGCGTCGTAGGCGTCCCACGATCGGGCGGCCCTGCCGGTGCCGCCGTACACCACGAGATCCTCGGGCTTTTCGGCCACTTCGGGATCGAGGTTGTTGTTGAGCATCCGGAGGGCGGCCTCCTGACGCCATCCCTCACACTCGATCTCGGTGCCCGTCGGTGCGCCCCGATACTCGCGCCACTCGTCGGACGGCTCGCCGATACCGGGCTCGGTTCCGGCGGGTTGCTGTTCACTCATCCTCTCTCCCTATGCGAACGGTTCACGAGTCAGTTGTGGCTCCACGAGGAGGGTGATTTATGAGAGCAGCCGGTTCCGGCTTGCGAACGGACCGACGTATCGGAGCGGAGCGACGAAGCCTCCGCCGCCGCGACGATGGCACGTGTTCGGGGTCGCACCGTAGTGTCCCGACCACGCGAACCGCTTCCACCGTCGACGAGAACCCAGCCGTCAGTAGACCGGTGGCGCGTAGACGCTGACCGTCCGGAGCGGTCCTCCGTCGTCACCGTCCCTCTCATCGCCGTCGTTGCGGATCTCGTGCGCTTCGCCGGCCTCGATGCAGACGAGCGTACCAGATGTGAGACGGCACTCCTCGCCGTCGACGACGGCGACGCCGGTTCCGTCGGCGACGTAGCACCACTGATCGGCCTCTGGATGGCGGTTCTCGGGGCCGCCGGTCGACTGACCCGGCGAGAGCACCATCGTCGCGGCCTGAGAGCGCTCGGTGCCGGCGACGACGTCGAAGAAGCCGTCGGCCTCGTCGGTCTCGACGACGTTCACGATTCACTCGGCTCCGCGACTTTCACGACTTGCTTGCCGATGTTGTCGCCCTCGAACAGTCCGAGGAAGGCGTCGGGAGCGTTCTCGAACCCCTCGACGATCGACTCGCGGTGGGCGATGTCGCCGTTCGTCACCCACTCGTGGAGGCGGTCGTTCGCGTGCTCGAATCTGGTCGCGTAATCACCGACGAGAAAGCCCTCGACGCGGGCGCGCGGCGCGATGAGCCCCGGGAGTTTTCGCGGTCCTGTCGGGACCCCCTCCTCGTTGTAGAGCGCGATCTGGCCGCAGATCGCCACCCGCGCGTCGACGTTCAACCGGGTGAACACCGCGTCCGAGATCGGGCCGCCGACGTTGTCGAAGTAGGCGTCGACGCCGTTCGGTGCGGCGTCGCCGAGCGCCTCGCGGTAGTCGTCGGTCGTCTTGTAGTTGATGCCGGCGTCGAACCCGAGATCGTCTTCGAGGTAGTCCACCTTCTCGTCGCTGCCTGCGAACCCGACGACGCGCGCACCGCCGAGGCCGGCGATCCCGCCGACGGTCGAGCCGACCGCACCAGCCGCGCCCGAAACGACGACCGTGTCGCCCGGATCGGGTTCGAGCACGTCGAGCGTGCCGAAGTACGCCGTCCGGCCGGGCATCCCGAGCACGCCGAGGTAGGTGGGGAGCGTGAGGTTCTCGTGATCGGGGTCGATCGAGGTGAGGTCGTCGCCGTCGAGAAGGGAATGCTCGCTCCAGAATCCTTCGCCGAAGACGAACTCTCCAGCGCCCCAGTCGTCGTGTGCGGACTCGACGACCTCGCCGACGACGTGGCCCGCCATCCGGTCGCCGACGTCCCACGGATCGGCGTAGGACTCGCGGTCGCGCATCCGTCCGCGCATGTACGGATCGACCGAGAGGTACAGCGTGCGGACGAGCACCTCGCCGTGACGTGGCTCCGGAACGTCGCGTTCTTCGAGTTCGAACGTGTCGCGATCGGGTTTCCCGTCGGGACGCTTGCTCAGAACGAACTGGCGGTTGGTGTCTGTCACGGCTGATTCGTCGGTCCGTGATCGGACGAGTGTTCGGGTATCGGCAGTCGATCGACAGAATAGGCACTGGCCTGAAACGTGCCGACTGCACCACCGACATTTGGGGCAAAAGACGAATACCTCGCTGGATCGATCGTGATGTATGGCAACCGAGACGGTCGCGACGTTCGAGTCCTCGCTCGACGAGCTGGGGGTCGGGCTGACGCGCACCGACCCGGAGGGGTTCGACGACGCGCTCGCGGCGATTCTCGACGAACCGGCGGTCGGCGTCCCGCTCCGGATCGACGGCGTCTCGCTCGACGACGTGCCGGTCACGGTCGATCCGACGCTCGCCGAACTCCGGGCGGCGCGGACCGGCGTGACGCCGGTCGGGACGGCGGTCGCGACCTACGGTACGCTCGCGATCGAGTCATCCCCCGCGGGCGACGAGCCGGTGAGTCTCTTTCCCGAGCGCCACGTCGCGGTCGTTCGCGAGGAAGACATCGTGTGGGGGTTGGACGAGGCGTTCGCGCGGCTCGACGAGGCGTTCGACGCCGGCCGGGACAGCGTGGTGTTCGCGACGGGCGTGAGTGCAACCGCCGACATGGGATCGATGGTCGAGGGCGTTCACGGTCCGACCGCGGTTCACGTGGTGGTGGTCGAGTCGTGAGTGCCGAGACACGTCGGGAGAGGGCGGCACACATCCGCCAGCTCCTCGACACCGAGGGCGAGAACGTCCACGCGGACGCGACGCACATCAACGAAGCGCGCTACGACGCGGCCGCGGAGTTCGAGGCGTACGAGGAGCTCCGGACCGAAGCCCGCGAGATCAAGGCGGACGCGATCGAGCGACTGCCCGAGCTGATCGATCAGGTCACCGACGCCGTCGAGTCGAACGGCGGGCAGGTCTATCTCGCCGACGACGCCGCGGACGCGAATCGGTATATCGAGGAGGTGGCCGGCGACGCCGACTCGCTCGTGAAGTCGAAGTCGATGACCACCGAGGAGATCGAGGTCAACGACTCGCTCGAAGCCGCGGGCGTCGACGTCCACGAGACCGATCTCGGCGAGTGGGTGCTCCAGGTCGCCGACGAGTCGCCCTCGCACATCGTCGGACCGGCGATGCACAAGTCCCGCGAGGGGATCGCCGAGCTGTTCAACGAGCGGTTCGATCCCGACGACCCCCTCGAAACCGCCGAGGAACTCACCGCGTTCGCCCGGGACTGGCTCGGCGAACGGATTCGGGATGCGGACGTCGGGATGACCGGCGCGAACTTCGTGCTCGCGGAATCGGGCTCGATCGTGCTCGTGACCAACGAGGGCAACGCCCGGAAGTGTGCGGTCGCGCCCGACACCCACGTCGCGGTCGCGGGCGTCGAGAAGCTCGTCCCCTCGATCCGGGAACTCCAGCCGTTCGTGGAACTGATCGCACGTGCGGCCACCGGCCAGTCGATCGCCCAGTACGTCACGACGCTCTCGCCGCCGGTCGAAACGCCAGCGCTCGACTTCGACGATCCCGACACGCCGTTGAGCGAGGCCGGGATCGGGGGTGGAGGCGATGGAGGTGGTAGCGACGGCAACGACGACCGCGAGTTCCACCTCGTGCTGCTGGACAACGGCCGGTCGGCGATGCGCGAGGACGACCAGCTCCGGGAGACGCTCTACTGCATCCGGTGTGGCGCGTGCGCGAACTCGTGTGCCAACTTCCAGCACGTCGGCGGCCACGCCTTCGGCGGCGAGACCTACACCGGCGGGATCGCCACCGGCTGGGAGGCTGGCGTCCACGGACAGGACAGCGCCGCGGAGTTCAACGACCTCTGTACCGGCTGCTCGCGCTGCGTGAACGCCTGTCCCGTGAAGATCGACATCCCGTGGATCAACACCGTGGTGCGCGACCGGATCAATCGCGGGGTGGGTGACGCCAGCGATGCGAGCGACGCTCCCGAGTTCGACTTCCTCGTCGAGGGGCTGACGCCCGACGAGGAGCCCGGCGGACTCACTCCCCGAAAACGGTTTTTCGGCAACTTCCCGACCTTCGCGAAACTCGGGAGCGCCACCGCACCGGTGTCGAACTGGCTCGCGGGCACGGGGCCGAGCCGCGCGCTGCTGGAGCGGTTCCTCGGGATCGACCGCCGGCGCGACCTTCCTCAATTCGAGCGCGAAACCCTCGTCGAGTGGTTCGAATCGCGGGGTGGGTCGCGCGTTGCGGCGGCCGACGCCGACCGCGAGGCGGTGCTCTACCCCGACGTCTACACCAACCACGTCCACACCGAGCGTGGGAAGGCTGCGGTGCGGGTGCTGGAGGCGCTCGGCGTCGCGGTGCGGGTTCCCGACGTTGCGTCGAGCGGGCGCGCACCGCTCTCCCAGGGGATGTTCGCCACCGCCGAGCGCCACGCCCACGACGCCGACGCCGACCTCGCCGAACACATCGACGCGGGCCGCGACGTGGTGGTGATCGAACCCTCCGACCTCGCGATGTTCGCCGGCGAGTACGAGAAGTTCCTGCCAGAGAAATCGGCCGAGCGGCTGGCAGAGAGCAGCTACGAGGCCATCGAGTACGTCTACGGCCTGCTCGAAAACGGGGCCGAGCGCGCGGCGCTGCGACGAGGCGACGGCGAGCGGGTGGCCTACCACAGCCACTGCCAGCAGCGGACGCTGGGGCTCGAAGCCCACACCGTGGCCGTGCTGGAGGGGTGTGATTACGACGTGCTCACCTCCGAGACCGAGTGTTGCGGGATGGCCGGTTCGTTCGGGTACAAACAGGAGTACTACGAACTGAGCATGGACGTCGGAAGTGACCTCGAAGCCCAGTTCACGACCGACGACGCGCGTGACCGCACAGTCGTCGCGAGCGGGACGTCGTGCTGCGAGCAGCTGGATGCGCTGCTGGAGCGGACGAGTCGGCATCCGGTGCAGCTGTTGGATCCGGCACGGGAGAGGTAGACGAGCGGTCGTGCGGTGATCGTTCGAGCTTAGTTACTGCTCGCCGGCGCGCGCCGCGTCGATGCGGTCGTGGTGGTCGCTCGACAGCGTGATCTCGACCGCGCCGAGGTTCTCGTCGAGCTGGTCGACCGTGCGCGCGCCCACGATCGGGACGCAGGTGAACTGCTCGCGCTCGATCAGCCACCGGAGCGCGACCTGGGCGGGCGTCGCGTCGAGTTCGTCGGCAACCGCTCGTACGGCGTCGAGCACGTCCCAGCCGCGCTCGGAGACGTAGTAGTCGTCGAAGAACTCGTCGAAGCTCCCGCGGGAGCCGTCGGGCGATTCGACCCCGCCCTCGTCGGTACGCTCGTACTTGCCGGTGAGGAAGCCGCCCGCGAGCGGCGAGTACGGACAGACCGCGAGCTCCTGATCGGCGCAGACGTCGAGGTAGTCGCTGACGTCCTCGTAGTAGGCGGCGTGGTAGAGGGGCTGGGTCACCTCGAAGCGTTCGAGGTCCTCGACGTCGGACTTCCAGAGCGCCTTCGTGAGCTTCCACGCGGCCATCGTGCTCGCGCCGATGTGGTTGACCTTCCCCTTGTAGACGAGTTCGTTCAGGGTGCGGAGGGTCTCCCCGACCGGCGTGTCGTCGTCGAAGCGATGGATGTAGTACAGATCGAGGTAGTCGGTGCCGAGTCGGTCGAGGGTGCCCTCGATCTCGGCACGGATGTTCTTCCGGCCGAGGTTTTCCGAAAAGCGGCTCTCCTGGCTCCAGTACACCTTCGAGGCGAGGACGTACTCCTCGCGATCGCGGTCGTCGAGCCACTCGCCGATCCAGCGCTCGGAGTCGCCGCCACCGTACCCGTTCGCGGTGTCGATGAAGTTGATCCCGCGGTCGGCGGCGGCGTCGAGGAGCTCGTGGGCCTCCTCGCGATCGGTTTCGAGCACGTCGCCGGTCTGCTTGCCGAAGCGCCACGTGCCGAGACAGAGCTGTGAGACCTTCGTACCGGTGGAACCGAGGGAGGTGTACTCCATGACCGGTGGTCGGGGGTGGCGCACAAAGTCGTTCGGGATGCGGCGGTCCACAGAACGGCTCACGTCGGGCGATCCGGCTCCACCGTGGCGGCGGGGAGGGCGCTACGCGTCGTCGAGGAGATCGTCGAGTTCGTCGTCGTCGAGCAGCCCGACGAGGCTCTCGCCGTTCTCGTAGCGCTCGTACTCCTCGTCGTTCAGCCGGTCGCGGATCTCCCCGTCGGTGAGCTTGCCTTCGAGTTCGGAATCCAGGTCGTCGGGGTCGTAACCGGGAACGGGCATGGTGGACGTTCGCCTCGGGGAGGGATATACTGTGGGGCCGGCGGGTCGGGTCTTGTGGTGTTCGACGAGTCCGATCGAGTCCATACTTTCATACCGTCCGCCCGACCCGTATGGAACAGCAATGAGCCAGGCGATGGCCGCGTCGGGACCGTACCGCAACGCGAACCTGTTCTCGGGGTACTACCTCGACGAACGGGTCGACGGGCTGGAGGCGTGGGACTGCGACGCGGACGCGCGGGCGGCGTTCGAGGAGTTGCGGGAGCTCTGGACCGGGGAAGAGGGGCTCGTGGCGTCGTATGGGGAGGACGAGCTCCTCGACGCGTGGATCGACGAGGTGCTCTCGATTATCGGGTTCGACACGCTCTCGGAGACGACGCTGCCCGACGGGAACGGGTACACCGATCGGCTGCTGTTCGAGTCGGCGAGCGAGCACCGAATGTTCTGATGAAAAATCTCCGTCTCAGATGCGTGTGTGAAGTCGTTCAGCGTGCTCGTACACTTCGTCGAGATGGTTGACTTCGGAACGGGGTATCCGCCCAGCAGAGAATTCGCCAGTACAGTCAGAATCGATACACTCGAAAAACACTTTCCAGGCTGTTGGTTCCTCCTTGACGCCATACTGAAGGCTGGACCCGCAATACGGACAGCGACCCATTTCCGTCCGTCGCATGAACATAAGCGGCCATGGTCGTGGCTTCTGGTTTGAACCCTCGGCCAGAGCATTCACATTTATCTGAGAGCGTGATTCATCGAAGTTGATGGCATACGACGGTCCAAGCATATTCTTAGCTCCGTACGGAAACAACGCTGCGCTTGAGAACTTTCGCCGGACGGTGCTGAACGGTGTCAGTAGTAATGCGGTCACGGAGCACACGGACCGAACACTTAGTGGTGATATCGTCCGATTGTGGGGGACGAAAGAGAGTGTTGAGGGCTCATGGAAAGGAATCAACTCTGGCGATTATCTCATATTTTACCGCGACGGAACGTACACTCACGCTACTGAGGTCTTGGCAACGGAGAAAAATGCAGAGCTGGGTAAAGCAACCTGGTCAAACTATGAAGAGGACAAACCTTGGCTTTGCATCATTTACCTCGGGGAACCTGTCGAGATTAATGCCGATTCGTCAATGGTCCACGATTTGGCTGGCTACGATATTGACTATCCCATGGGATTCAGTCCATTAAACGAGATGGGGATTGGTGGCATCCGAGGAAAATACGGATCTGTGGAAGCATTTGCTGCTGCCGAGCCTGATACACCGAAAC
>NZ_BAFM01000025.1 GCF_000334895.1 Halococcus agarilyticus
AAGTAGGAGATATCGTTCGCATAGAGCGTAAGGAGGATAGTAAAATAAGGAACGTGCCAGATGCTAAAATAGAAAGTGAACTTTCAGATCTTGGTTATAGTAAGAGCGGACTAATTCAGTCAGAGGCAGTAGTGTTTGTTGAGGGGCGATCGGATAAAATAATCCTGAAGGAATTCGCTCAGACGTTAGGACTGAATCTTGGTGATCGAGGCATTGAAATGGTGGAACTGGAGGGGGAAGGAAACATGAAAGAGCACGGCCGTTCCTTAGTCAAACTGCTTGACTCATTTGAAATTCCGTATCTGTTTATCGTTGATTCTCATGGCGAAGAGCCGAGCAATGTCGTACATGACTACGTCACCAAAATCAACAGAGAAGACGCAGATACTTGGTGGCACACTAGGCCAGAATACTTCCACGCTTGGTCAAAATATGGTATCGAGTCGTACCTCATAGAGGCCCCAGATGCTATCTCGTCAGCGACGGACGGGAATCAAGAACGGATTGAAGAAATCATACGCGAGAATGATAAAGAACCTGACAAAGCGAAAGCTTTGGGGGAAGTTTATTCAGAAATAATAACTACACTCGAACCGAATGAGATAGCGTATAAAAAAGACACCGACGGAAGAACGATTGCTAGGAAGATGGATCGGGAACAAATACCCGAAGAGACAACAGAGGTCATAGATATGATTGCGAGTTTGGTCGACTGAAAATACCTCTGCCAGGTGGATTTTGTCCATTATGCGTCTTGTACTGTATTAATCCAATAGTTCATTTTCAGGACGAATCCTACTCGAAGCCGACGAAGATTCCTGAGAACGAGGGGAGACCGTACGCGGCCGTCCGCTATCCTTTTGCGCCCCCTCGCACAACCCGCGGTCATGCTCACCGTCCGGGCCCCCGCGACGAGCGCCAACCTCGGCAGCGGGTTCGACGTGTTCGGCGTCGCCCTGGAGCGCCCGGCGGACGTGGTTCGGGTCGCGAAGGCCGACCGGACGACGATCGAGGTCACGGGCACCGGGAGTCAGTACATCCCCGAGGACCCCGAAAAGAACACCGTCGGGGCGGTCGCCGAGGCGCTCGACGCGCCCGCACACATCGAGATCGACAAGGGTGTGCGGCCGGCCTCTGGTCTCGGGTCGTCGGCCGCGAGCGCCGCCGCCGCCGCGGTCGCGCTCAACGAACTCTACGGACGCGGGCACACGCGCGAGGAGCTCGTCCCGATCGCGGCCGAGGGCGAGGCGGTCGTCTCTGGTACTCCCCACGCCGACAACGTCGCGCCCGCGATCCTCGGGGGATTCACGGTCGCGGCAGGCGAGGGTGTCTCACAGGTCGACACCGCGATCCCGCTGGTGGCGTGTCTGCCCGAGATCGTGGTCTCGACCCGCGACGCGCGCCGGGTGGTTCCCGAGGGAGCGACGATGGAGGAGTTGGTCGAGACGGTCGGTGCGGCTGCGACGCTCACGATCGGAATGTGTCGTGGCGATCCGGAACTCGTCGGCACGGGGATGGACGATCCGGTGGTGACGCCTGCGCGCGCCGATCTGATCGACGGCTACGAGGAGGTCAGGACCGCAGCACTCGAAGCGGGGGCGACAGGGGTCACCGTCAGCGGTGCGGGACCGGGCGTGCTCGCGGCCTGCGGGGCAGACGACCGGCGGCGGATCGCGAGCGCGATGCTCGACGCGTTCGCCGCTCGCGGGATCGATGCGCGCGCGTACCCGACGCGAGTCGGACGGGGCGCGACGATCCATTAGGGCCTCAGATCAGAGTCCGTTTCGTTCTCCGGAAGCAATATTATCGAGCGCCTCGGTCAGGGCCTGGTTGACCTCCTGGGGATCGGAGACGCCGTCGAAGGAGACGTCCATCGTGTCCGAACCGGCGGTGTAGATCGTGATGTGGCCGTACGAGAACAGGCGTTCGAGCACCGACTGTTCGTAGGTGGTGTTCTGGACCCGATCGAGTCTGACCTGGGCGACGTTGCGGTTCACGATCCCGGTCTTGCGGTAGACTTCCTCGCTCGTGATGATGTAGTGGGTGCTCCGCTGGGAGACGTACGCCCACACGACGATCGCGAGCCCGATCGGAACCCCCACGAGAGGGAGCCACCGGGCCGGCGGTTCGGTCAGGACGACGGCCGTCAACACGATCCCGGCGATCACGAGCGCGATCCCGAACAGGATCGACGGCAGGACGAGCCGGAGGCTGGGGTGGCCCTCCCACCTGACCTCCTCACCCTCGGTGAACGTGACCCACTCCGGGACGTCGTTTCTTTCCGACATGCTCGCCGATACCGAGCCGGCCCGGATAGATGTATCGGCGCTCGACTGTCCGATCGACATTTAGCATATCCGGGCGAGGAGGCCCCGCCAGCGCGGCGGCGGGCGGTTGCGGCTCCTGGTGGATCGAGGGCGAGGAGGCGACCAACGGGAGCGTCCGAGGGCTCGGGTGGTGCTGTGCGGCGGCGGTGCGGTTCGGGTACCGTGCCTGGCGGATGAAGGGCGAGGCCCGCTCCGCGGGCCGAGGGCTTCTGCGGTGCTGTGCGGAGGCGGTGCGGAAGAGCGCCAGCAGTCCTACCGTGAACGAGCGCCCGCAGGGCGCGAGTGAGCGGATGTTTTTAGTCCAGGTTTTTGGAAGGGGTTCGAGGGAGTGAGCGAAGCGAGCGACCGAGGACCCCTTGTAAAAAAAGTGGGTGACTAGACGCCGCGACCCTGGAGCTTCTCCTCCTCGGCGAGGTCGGCGTTCGCGTCGCCCTTCATTCCCGAACCGGCGTTCGTGGCGATCCCCGCGAGCGTCTCGGGGTCGTCCCACGAGTTGGTGGCCTCGACGATCGCCTCGCCCATCGCGGCGGGGTTCTCCGCGCCGAAGATGCCCGAGCCGACGAAGATGCCGTCACAGCCGTGGTGCATCATCAGCGCGGCGTCGGCGGGCGTGGCGATCCCGCCGGCGGCGAAGTTCACGACGGGCAGCCGGCCGGCCTCGGCGGTCTCGTGAACGAGGTCGGCGGGAGCCTCGATCTCGCGGGCGTAGGCCTCGCGCTCCTCGTGGTTCATGCCTTCGAGCTTGCGGATCGCGCCCTTGATCGCGCGCTGGTGGTAGACTGCCTGATTGACGTCGCCGGTGCCGGCCTCGCCCTTGGTCCGGATCATCGCCGCGCCCTCGCCGATTCGCCTGAGTGCCTCGCCGAGGTCGCGCGCGCCGCAGACGAACGGCGCGGTGAACTCGCGCTTGTCGATGTGGTACTCGTCGTCGGCGGGCGTCAGCACTTCGGACTCGTCGATCATGTCTACTCCTGTGGCTTCGAGGATCTGGGCCTCCTTGGTGTGGCCGATCCGCGATTTGCCCATCACCGGGAGCGACACCTCCTCGATGATCTCGGTCACGTCGGCGGGGTCGGCCATCCGTGCGACGCCGCCGCGCTTTCTGATGTCGGCGGGGACGGCTTCAAGCGACATCACCGCGACCGCGCCGGCGTCCTCCGCGATCCGCGCCTGCTCCGCGTTCACGACGTCCATGATGACCCCGCCCTGCTGCATCCGGGCGAACCCGCGCTTCACGAGGTCGGTACCGCGCTTCAGTTCCTCCAAGTCGGTCTCGTCGGCCATGACCGGAGTTGCCGCCCGACGCACTTAACCCTCCTCTTCGGCCACAGATCGTTCGGCTGCCGAAGGCAGAAGGACCAAACGTCGCCCGCGCGAATACTGCCTCAGTCGTAACGATGATACCGCTCATGTCCCCGGACCGGACCGCCGAAGCCAGCTCCGCGTTCCCGCACGACCGATGACGACGCATCGAGCACCGCTCGACTCGGTGAACGAGACCATCGGCGAGACCCCGCTGGTTCGCGTCCACGCAGCCCCCGATGCAGTCCCGGTGTACGCGAAACTCGAATCGTTCAACCCCGGCGCGAGCGTCAAGGACCGCATCGGGCAGTACATGCTCGAAGCGATGCTCGATCGCGGCGACCTCGAACCGGGCGGAACGGTGATCGAACCCACGGCGGGGAACACGGGGATCGGGATCGCGCTCGCCGCCACCCAGCTGGACGTCGAGGCGGTGTTCGTGGTTCCCGAGCGGTTCAGCCTCGAAAAGCAGCAGCTGATGCGATCGCTGGGCGCGGCGGTCGTCAACACCCCCACCGACGACGGGATGGGCGGTGCGATCGATCGGGCCGACGAGCTCGCCGCCGAACACGAGAACGCGGTCGTGCCCCAGCAGTTTTCGAACCCGCTCAACGCCGAGGCGCACTACGCGACCACCGCCCCCGAGATCCACGACGCGCTCGACGGGCAAGTGGGTGCGGTGGTCGCGGGCTGTGGCACGGCGGGGACGCTCATGGGACTCGCACGCTACGCCCGCGAGCAGCACCCGGAAACCGTCGTGGCCGCGGTCGAGCCGCAGGGATCGCGCTACGCGGAGGTCATGGGCAGCGAGGTCGAGGAAGGCGAGTACAAGACCGAGGGGATCGGGACGCACGATCCCTCGAAGAACGAGCTGTTCGATCCCGAACTCGTCGATCAAGTGATTCGAGTCGGGGATCGCACCGCCCAGGACGAACTCAAGCGGCTCGCGCGCGAGGAGGGCCACCTCGTGGCGGCGAGCGCGGGGATGGCGAGCGTCGCCGCCCGCGACGTGGCCGAGCGGATTTCGAATGGTGAGATCGACGCCCCTCACGACACGGTGGTGACGGTGTTCCCCGACTCCTCGGAGCGCTATCTCTCGAAGGGGATCTACGACGAGTTCGAGAACTGGGAAGGGTGATTCGCCCCCGCTGGAGATCGGGCAACGTCGATTTCGGCGCGAGAGCTACTCGTGAAGCCAGCCGTGCCACAGCCCGAGATCGACGAGCTCGTTCGTGATACCTTCAGTGCCGTACTGTTCGATCACTTCGTCGACGGCTCGCGCCAACCCCTCCGGATCGTCGTCGGGGAGCCGCTGGTCGTAGAACAGCAACAGCCCCGCGTGGTCCACTTCGCGGTGCAGCGGTTCGAAATCCTTCGCGTTGTTCGTGCAAAGCAGGACGCCGTTCTCCCCACACCACAGGAGCAATCTACGGTCGGTCGTCCGTTCGCCGAAGCGGTCTTTGGCCTGCATCACGCGATAGCCACGCTCGTCGAGCACGCGCTCGAAGACCCGACCGACGTGTTCGTCGAGGAGGACGGGTGGCGTGTCGCTCACTGAACGGGCTCTTTTGGCTTCAACGAGCCTTCGCGGACCCGTTCGAAGGCATCGGCGTTTTCGCGCCTGTACGTTCGCATCTCGTCGGCGTTCGAGTAGTAGTACGAGAGCGCTTCGTACACCTCGGCGAGCGAGACGTCGAACTGGTCGGCGACGTGTGCCGGGTGGTGGCCGGCGTCGACGACCCGCGAGGCGACGTGACGAACCGCGATCCGCGTTCCCTCGATGTGGGGTTCGCCACCGAGCACGTCGTCGTCGCGGACGATGGTCATGGACATACTACATCCCCGATTCGGTTATATCTTTCCGGCAATCGATCTACCGGGCGTTCGGGAACCGAAACGAGACGGACAACACCCGCGACTCCGATCGACTACCGACGAGCTGTTCCCGATCTTTGCAGAGTTCACTCGACTGGGATCTACGACGACTTCGAAGAGTGGGAAGGGTGATCGCGTTCGGATGGAGACACGGCAAGCGCCAATCGGCTCGGTTTCCTACCGGGTGAGGTCGAGGAGTTCGTCGGTGAGCTTCCCGCGTTCCTCGTAGAACAGGCCGTGACCGCTGTCCTCGAACCGGACGAGTTCGGCGTCGTCGATCCCCTCGTGGAGCACCTCGGCGGTGATGTCGAACGGACAGATCTCGTCGTTGACGCCGTGGCAGATCTTCGTGGGGACGGTGATGTCGGCCATGTCGGACCTCAGGTCTTCGTCCCGGAAGGTCTCGGCGGAGGTCGCCGTCGCGTACTGGGAGGCCTGCATGGCGAGACTCCAGAGCCAGTCGAGGAACTCCTCGGAGGGCATCTGGTGAAAAAGCATCTCGCCGAACTGCGCGTTCATCGCGGGGCGGTCGTTCCGTGCGCCCTCGACGAGCGGATCGATCTCCTCGTCCGAAAGTCCCTCGGAGAAGTCGGGCTTCTCGGTGAGACACGGGCTGGCCGCGCCGAGCAGCGCCAACTTCTCGACGCCCGCCTCGTCGTGACGGCTCATGTAGTGGGTCACGGTGCCGCCGCCCATCGAGAAGCCCGCGAGCGTCGCACCCTCGACGTCGAGGGCGTCGATGACGGCCCGCAGATCGTCGGCGAAGCGGTCGTAGCTGTACTCGCCGTAGGGTTTGTCCGACTGGCCATAGCCCCGGAGATCCACCCCGAGACACCGATGGCCCGCGTCGAGCAACGCCTCGTACTGGTACTCGAACATCCGGTGGTTGAGCGGCCAGCCGTGGACGAACACGATCGGATCGCCCGATCCCATATCGCGCACGAACACCTCGGTCCCGTCGTCGGTCTCGATTCGTGGCATGGCAGCACCCGGACGTTCGCGTGTGTAACGGATAATGCTGTAGAACCACGCCAACGTTGCCTCTACGGAAAGTGTCGCCACCATACTGCCGCCTTCGGAGGGTTCTTTTATTGCTCCGTTCGCCCGTGTGTGCTCGGCGGCGAAGAAAAGAGTCACACACCCTGCGGTCGATGTCCCTCTATGACGAACGACGATGGGCATCGCGAGGATCGTGACGACCACGACGACCGCATCGAGACCCGCGCGATCCACGCCGGCCAGGCACCCGATCCCGAGACGGGCGCGCTGATGACGCCGATCCACGCGAACTCCACGTACGTCCAGGACGCTCCCGGCAAGGACCGTGGCTACGAGTACTCCCGGACGGGGAACCCGACCCGCACCGACCTCGAAGCCAACCTCGCGAGCCTCGAAGGAGGTGCTCACGGCCGCGCCTTTTCGAGCGGGATGGGATCGATCAACACCGTGCTGAATCTGCTCGAAGCGGGCGATCACGTCGTGACGGGAGCCGACGTGTACGGCGGGACACATCGTCTGTTCACCCAGGTCTACGAGGAGTACGACCTCACCTTCGATTTCGTCGACACCACCGATCACGAGGCCGTCGCGGCGGCGATGGGGCCGGACACCGAACTCCTCTGGCTCGAAACCCCCACCAATCCACTGATGCGCGTGGTCGACATCGCCGCCCTCTCGGAGATCGCCCACCAGCACGACGCGCTGTGTGCGGTCGACAACACGTTCGCCACGCCGTATCTCCAGCGGCCGCTGGAACACGGCGCGGACATCGTCAGCCACTCGCTGACGAAGTATCTGGGCGGGCACTCGGACGTGGTCGGCGGCGCGCTCGTGGTCGATAGTGACGACCTCGACGAACGGATCGGGTTCTACCAGAACTCGGTCGGCGCGACGCCTGGCCCCTTCGACGCGTTTCTCGTTCTCCGGGGAACCAAGACCCTCCCGGTGCGGATGGATCGCCACTGCGAGAACGCCCGCGCGCTCGCGACGTGGCTCGACGACCATCCCGACGTGAGCGACGTATACTACCCGGGTCTCGACTCCCATCCCTACCACGACCTCGCCGCACGGCAGATGGACGACTTCGGCGGGATGTTGAGCTTCGAACTCGACGGCACTCTAGAGGAGGCGAGCGCGGTCGTCGAGGGGACGGAGGTGTTCACGCTCGCGGAGTCGCTCGGCGGCGTCGAGAGCTTGATCGAACAGCCCGCCGCGATGACCCACGCCGCGATCCCGCGCGAGGAACGTCTCGAAGCGGGACTGACCGACGGCCTGATCCGGGTCTCGGTGGGGATCGAGCATCTCGACGATCAGCGCCGCGACCTCGATCGCGCGATCGACGCCGCGCTCGACTGACGGCGGTCGAGGCTGTTCGGCGGTCCCGACGGTAGTTCATCACCCGATCGGACCGCCACCGTTTTGCCGCGGCCACCCCTCCCCCGCTCAATGGCCGGAGAAGGCGGCATCGGCCCGTTCGGTCGAATTCTCGACGGGCGGGTTCCCGACCGCGACGCGCTGCCGTGGTACGTCGCGCCGGTGCCGCGCACGATCGAGGACCTCGGGTTCCGGCTCGTGTGGCTCGTCGTCGCCGTGAACCTCGTCGGCACGGCGTTCGGCTTCTGGTACTACCGGGTCCAGTTCGCGCAGACACCGATCGTGATGTGGCCGTTCGTTCCGGACAGTCCGCTGGCAACCTTGTTCATCGCACTCAGCCTCGCCGCGTGGAAGCTCGGCCACGATCCGGAGTGGCTCCACGCACTCGCCTTCTTCGGGTGTCTCAAGCTCGGCCTCTGGACGCCGTTCGTCCAGCTCGTTCTCAACGGTCCCGGTGGCATCGCGACGTGGCTCTACTGGTTCCTCGTCTTCAGCCACCTCGCGATGGCCCTCCAGGGGTTCGTGATCCACCGCTACGCGGACTTTCCGGTCGGCGCGGTCGCGGTCGCCGTGGCGTGGTACGGGGTCAACGACGTGGTCGATTACTTCGCGCCGCTGGTCGGCGATTTCCACCACACCCTCCTGCGGGCCGAGTTCGTCGACGGCGTGATCGATCACACGGTGGTCGCCCACGACCTCGCTGCGGCGGCGGCGGTGACGCTGACGCTCGCCGCGACGTTCCTCGCGCTCGCCACCCGGGTGAAGAAGCTCGAAGCCGAGCGGTAGTGGGGAGCGCCGCTCGGCGGACGGACGGCGATCGTCGGCGGAACCACCGCTCGGAAAACTGGAAACCCGACGGTTCCATTTATGCTCGTTCGGCCGGCACGTCTCGGGTGTGATTCAGGATGCCCGCATTCTCCGCGACGAGTTCATCCCGAACGAGGTCGGGCATCGCGATTCGGAGATGAACGCGCTGACCCGCGCGCTCGACCCGGTGACGCGGGACGAGCCGGCCGAGACCGCGCTCCTGTTCGGCCCCTCGGGAGCCGGCAAGACCTGTCTCGCACGATTTGCGGTCGATCGGCTGCGCGAGAGCGTGATCGACCTCACTCACCAGTACGTCAACTGCTGGCAGGACTACACCAGGTTTCGCGCGCTGTATCGCCTCCTCGAAGCCATCGGCCCGACCTACGACGTTCACCGCCAGTCGACGCCGACCGACGAGCTTCTCGAACGGCTCGAAGCGTACGACGGCCCGCCGTTCGTGGCCATTCTCGACGAGGTCGACCAGCTCGAAGACGAGCGCGTGCTCTACGATCTATACCGGATTCCGGGGATCTCGATGGTGCTGATCGCCAACCGTGAGCCCGAACTGTTCGCACGACTAGATGAACGGCTCGTCTCGCGGCTCCACGGCGCGACCCGCATCAGGTTCGAGAAGTACGCGGTCGACGAACTCGTTTCGATCCTCGAAGACCGGGTTCGGTGGGGGCTCGACGACGGTGCGATCGATCGCGACGGGCTCGCGCGGATCGCCGACGCGGCCGCCGGCGACGCCCGCGTGGCGATCACCGTGCTCCGCAACGCCGCGAGACGCGCCGAACGCGACGGGGCCGCGACGATCACGCCCGCGACGATCGAGGCGGCGATCCCGGCGGGCCGAACCGCGGTCCAGCGGAAACACGTCGATCAGCTCACCCCTCACCAGCGCGCGCTCTACGGGATCGTCGAGGAGCACGGGTCGATCGCGCCAGGCGACCTCTACGAGGCGTACGCCGCGCGCGTCGACGAGCCGAAGACCGATCGAACGGTCCGCAACCACCTCTCGAAGCTCGCCCACTACAACCTCGTCGTGAAGGAAGGCGAGGGTCGTGGACGAACCTATCGACTTCGGGATTGACAGGGAGTTCCGGAAGTCCGACGCGCGCGTTCAGTAGGTCAGCCCGATAGTCCAGCTGTATGGACAGTCCCGAATCACTCGGCGCCCGCGCTCGCCGCCTCGGATCACTCGCTGCCGGCGACGGCGACGCCACGCCCGACGCGGACGAGGTTTCGCGGGCCTACCGCTACCTTCGCCTCGTGAAGTTGGCCCTCGTGATCGTCGCGACGGCGCTCACGATCGCTCGGATGCTCGGCTGGCTGTGATCTGGCCCACCGCGGAACTTCCGGCAATCCGGCCCGCTCGCTTACGCCGGCTCGACAGTGCGATCCCGGTGGAGGGAACGAAATGATCGGCGCAACCGCCTTCTGTCCGAAGACCGGCGCACAGCTCTCCGAACGACGCCACTACGACGAGCGTGGCCGCTCGCTCCGCGCACCCGTCGCGGACGGGATCGTCGACGGCGACGAGCTCGACGGCGAACTCACGGCGGGGGCGGTGCGGTCGTCGCGGCGCGCGCTGCTCGCACACTTTCGCCGCAGCCACCAGCGCCACGGGTCGGCGGACGCCGACCTCTATCGGACGGTCGCGCTCTGGCTCCGGCGACTCAAGCGGGCGGCGAGCGGCCCGCACGAACCGGATACGATCGTCTGGCTCGCGCTGAGCGCACGGGTTCGCGAGGCGGAGCACGACGCCGACTGGATGCTGGCCCACGTCGCGATCCGCTGTCCGCGGTGTCACGGCCGGCTCAGCTACGAGCGGCTCGGTTCGGAAACGATCCACGCGGCATGTGGCACCGACTGCACCGACGACAGCGCCGATCGCCTGGCCGAGATCGAAACGCTCGCCCGTGATCTCTACGCTCGGGCGTTCCCGTCGTCCGAGGAGGCACGCTTTCCACGGAGCTGGCCGGAGACGGCCGCCGCTGGCGATTGAGTGGTGTCGTTTGCGTGGCGATCGGTCGTTCGGAAATCCTCACTCCGTTCGGATTTTCCCTGCTCGCGGCTCCGCCGCTCGCGTTTTCGAGGTGCTCACTCCGCTCGCACCTCGCCGTCCGCGTGCGAGCGCACCCACAGCTCGCCGATGCGCGAGAGCCGCGTCCGGTGGGATTTGCCGTGGGCGTCCTGCTCGATGTACCCCTTCCCGCCGGGACCGAGTCGGTCGACGTTGTAGATCACCTTCGACCGGAAGCTGTCGGTGTACTCCTCGCTCAGTTCGTTCGCCAGCGCGTGGGCGAGCTCGGAGACGCTCTCGAAGGGGCCGTCCTCGCCGAGTTTGAACAGGATCAGCTCCTCGAACGGTTTGACGTTCGAGAAGGAGGCCACCGGGAGTTCGATGATGTGGCTGCCGTCGACCGCCTTCGCGCCGATGGTGGTGCCGCGCTCGTCGAACTCCGCGAGCAGGTCGCGCGCGCTCTGGAGGCGTTCGTCGACCCGCTCGTCGTCGATCTCGCCCGCGAGGTCAGCGAGGAGGTCGATCTGTCTGTGGAGCTCCTCGGCGAGTTCGGTTTCTAAGTACTTCTCGGGGATGGTGTAGTAGGTGTGGATCCGGCCGCGGTCCTCGCTGCGCTCGACGCCGATCGAGTGGGCGGCGGTGGCGAAGGCGAAGCTCACCGTGCGAGGCATCGCGCTGATGTTGGCCCAGACCTCCCGGTCGGCGTCGAGCTCGGTGTTGATCATCTCGTATGCCTGCTCGAACGCCGCATCGTAGTCGTACACGTCGTCGACGACGAACCGCTCGGTGTCCGCACCGAGCAGGTTCCGGAAGTCCTGTTCGAGCTTCGCCGCGAGATTGCGGGAGTACTCGACGTTCGCGGCGCTCCCGACCGCGCCTTCGAGGAGGATCACGTGATCGACGTCGAGTTTGTCGCGCACCAGGGGCGCGATCAGCCGGTCGTAGTCGAACCCGACCGGCACGATGTGGGTCTGCATACGCGTCCTATCAGGGAACGACGAATAAGCGTTGCCGAGCGGATCGATCCCCGCGCTCCCGATCAGTACACCCGCGCGCCGTTCTCGACATCGGATTCGGGCTGGAGATGCACGACGCCGTCGCCGTCGGCCGCGTCGACCCCGGTCACGAGACACTGGCTCTCGAAGCCCGCAATCTGAACGGTGCCGAGGTTCACGACTGCGACGACCTGGCGACCGAGGAGTTCCTCGCGGTCGTAGCGCGTCAGCCCGGCGGCCGACTGGAGTGTTTCGCCGCCGAAGTCGACATCGAGCTTGTAGACGTCCTTTCGTGCTTCGGGGAACGCCTCGACGGAGACGATCTCGCCAACGCGCATTTCCACGTCGTCGAGGAACGCTTCGGGACCGATGTCGGGTTCGTCGATGCCCATGAGTCCCATGTGTCGTCGGGTCTCATGACTGCATCGGAGCCGCAGCGGCCGGCGGTCGCGGTGCGGTTGCGGTGGTGGAAGCGGTGTGGTGGGGGTACCTGGCGGATGAAGGGCGAGCGAGCGAAGTGAGCGAGGGCTTCGGCGGTGCTGTGCGATGGCGGAGGTGGGTGCCGTGCGGTCGCGGAAAGCGCCAGCAGTTCTACCGCGAGCGATCGAAGGGAGCGAGCGGGCCGACGACTGACCGGAGTTCTCGTGAGCGACCGTAGGGAGCGAACGAGAGCACGGAAGGGCTTCGCTCTTCCGGAGGGAAGGAGGAGGCTTTTGGTCCAGATTTTGCTAGCGAGGCGCTACGCGCCTCGGACCATTCGCGCGGCTTCGCCGCGCGAAGCCAGCGAGGGAGCGCGTAGCGCGACTGAGCGCAGCAAGAGGTGGGTTCTAGAAGTCGCGCCGCATCGCGATCTCGAACCAGGGACAGAGCCGGAGCTGGCGGTACCACCGCGGGTTCTCGTGGAGATGTTCGTAGGGAGCCCACAGCAGCCCCGCGACCTCGCTCTCGTCGGGGTCGAGGTCGGTATCGGCAAGCGTGGCCTTCAGCACGGTGCAGACCTCGTGTTCGACGCCCTCGTCGTAGTAGTAGCGTTTGTACTCGAAGCGGTCGGTCACCCGGACCTCCTCGTACTGGTCGGCGGTGATGCCGAGCTCGTCGACCAGGCGCTCGCGGGTGGCCTCGACTTGGGTCTGGCCCTCGACGGGATGGGAGGCGACGGTGCCGTCCCAGAAGGTGTCCCAGAGGCGCTTTTCGGGGCTGCGCTGGGCGAGCAGGATGCGGCCGTCCTCGTCGAAGACGAGCACCGTGAACGCGCGGTGGCGGGTCCCGTCGCCGGTGTGGGCGTCGAGGCGGTTGACCGTTCCCTGTGGTTCGTCGTCGCCGTCGACCGCGATCACGTCCTGGCCGGCGTTCGGGTGGGCCGTGTCGGACGCTGCGTCGGCTGACTCCTTCGTGCTCATGGGTGGGTCTCGCGGAGGGGCCTCAAAGTGGCTTCGACTCCCGGAGCGATCGATGGATCACTCCGGGGGCTGCGGGTCGATCTCGTAGCCCTCGCCGACCCGGATCGAGAGCGCGCCCCGTTCGGTTTCGACGTCCAGATCGCGCGCGGAGAGCATCTCGCCGTCGAGGCTGAACGTGCCTGGCTCGCCGTCCCGGACCGAGATCGAGAGTTCGGCGGTTTCGAGCCGGGTGATGTTCGACGTGTCGGTGCCCAGCAGCCGCCGGAGGGTGGCCTCGCCGACGAGCTTCCCGGTCGGGCGGTCCTCGATGATCGTGACCTCGAACCGGCCGTCCTCCATGTCGGCCTGGGTGTGGCCCTCGACCGGGAACCGGCGACCGTTGCCGACGAGGACGAACGCCGCCTCGCCGTGCCACGACTGCTCGTCCGTGGCGGTCTCGACGTCGAGCGTGAGCCCCTCGAAGTCGGCGGCAGTTCGGATCGTGTTGACGACGTATGCGAGCACGCCGAAGGAGTCCTTCATGTCGGCGGTGGTTTCGGAGCTCGCGTCGGCGGTCAGCCCCGCGATCGTGGAGTTGACGAACGGACGGCCGTTCGCGATCCCGAGGTCGACCTGTCTCGTGTCGCCGGTTTCGAGCACCGAGAACGCCTCCTCAACGCTCCCGACGCCGATGTTGCCGGCGAAGTTGTTGCCCGTCCCCGTTGGCACGACACCGACGGTCGTCGAGTCGAGCGCGTCGGCGTCGTAGAGGCCCCGCACCACCTCGTGAATCGTCCCGTCGCCCCCGGCGGCCGCGACGAGGTCGGCGTTCGCCGCCTCGCGCCCGAAGTCGATCGCGTCGCCGCTCTCGTGGGTCTCCCGCACCGCGAAGTCGTGGTCGGTGGCGAGCTCGCGGATCCGTTCGGCGTGATCGGCGCTGCCGCTCACCGGGTTGAGGACGAGCACCCGCGACGCGTCTCCAGAATCGGCGTCGCGGCCGCCGTCAGCGCGGACGGGTCGCCCGCGAATCGGCGGCGTGCGTCCCGGTCGTCGGGCCATGGCCCACCGATTGCGGACGGAACAGCAAAGGTCTGCCGGGTTCTTTGACCCACGTGTACCGGATCGACCTCCACGCACACACACGATTCTTCCACGGTCACCGCCGGCTCGGCGACGCCTACGACCCGCTCGGGGCGAGGCTGCTCACCGGGACCGCGCGCCTCCGTGGGCTCGACGGTGTCGCCACCACCAACCACGACTACTATCGGGAGTTCGACGACGAACTCGCCGGCGTGGCGGTCATCCCCGGTATCGAGGTCTCGACCACGAAGGGTCACGTGCTCGTGGTCGGCCCCGACCCGCCGGCCGAGACGGTTCGCGGGGAGCTCACCCCCTCGGAGGTCGTCGAAATCGCCCACGACCGGAACTGTGCTGCGATCGTCGCTCATCCGTACCGGAACTCCACAGTGAGGGAGGTCGACGCGTCGTTCGACGCCATCGAGGTCAACGGGAAACACCCGCGAACCCGGGAGTGGGTCGAGCGCCTCGCCGACCGTCACGGCCTCCCGATGACCGGCGGCAGCGACGCCCACTACCCGCCGGAGGTCGGGCGGGCGTACACCGCGATCGACGTCGACGACCCCACGCCAGAGAACGTGGTTGCAGCGATCAAGGACGGACGAGTCGAGCCGCGAGTCGACGACTGGCTGCCCTACCAGGTCATCGGCCGACTCTACCGGTACGTCCACGAGGAAAGCGATCAGTTCGACCGTCCGGAGTGGGCGACGCCCGGTGTCGGCGCACCACCGGAGGACGACTGACGATATCCTACCCGCGGCGTTCGTCGAGGATCAGCCGGGTCTTGGTGCTCACGACGTCGTCGAGCTCGCGGGCCTGGGTGATCAGCGCGTTGACCGCGGCCGTATCGGCCGCGTCGACGACGAGCACCACGTCCTGCTCGCCCGAGACCTGCCAGACGAAATCCACCTCGGGCCACTCGGTCATCCGCTTCGAGACCGCCGAGGTGTCGACGTCGACCGCGACCCCGACCTCGATCATCGCCTTGATGTTCCCAGTACGGGTGGTCACGGTGAACCGCTCGATGGTGCCGTCCTCGACGAGCTGCTCGACGCGGTTTCTGACCGTTCCCTCGGAGGTTCCGACCGCTTCGGCGATTTCGGTGTAGGGCGTCCGGGAGTCCCGTCGGAGGACGTTCAGGATGCGGCGATCGAGGTCGTCCATTCCCGGCTGTACCGATCGCCGGCACTTCACGATTACGAATATCGTAACCTTGTTTCGAACACAACGGTTATTACGGGTGCGTCTGTACGCATATCGTAATGACGGATGCCTACGTGGCGATCGAGGGCGGCCACGTCCTGACAGGGCGTGCGCGCGCACCGGGCACGGCCCGTGGCGAACTGGTGTTCACGACCGCCTACACCGGCTACGAGGAGAGCCTGACCGATCCCTCCTACGCCGAGCAGGTGCTCACCTTCTCGTACCCGCTGATCGGCAACTACGGCGTGCGGGACGAGCGGTTCGAATCCGAGGACGTCCAGCCCACGGCGGTCCTCGCCCGCGAACTCACCGACGACGTGGCCGAGTGGCTCGAAGCGGAGGGCGTGCCCGCGATCGACCATCTCGATACCCGCGACGTCGTGACCGACGTCCGCGAGGAGGGCGCGATGGAGTGTGGGATCGCCGCCGGCCCCGACGCGACTCCCGAGGACGCGCTCGCCGAACTCGACCGGTGCAAGGGGATGAGCGAACACACCGACATCGGCGCGACGGTCAGCGTCGACGAACCCGCACGCTACGAGGGCGATGGAGCGTACGAGGTCGCGCTGATCGACTGCGGCGCGAAGGGCTCGATCCGGTCGTCGCTTCTCGAACGTGGTGCGGACGTCACCGTGCTCCCGTACGACGCCACGCCGGAAGACGTCAGGGCGATCGAGCCGGACCTCCTGTTCATCTCGAACGGGCCCGGCGATCCCGAGAACTTCGAGGCCGCCCAAGGGCTCGTCGAGGAGTTCGCGGGTGAACTCCCGCTTGCGGGCATCTGTCTCGGCCAGCAGATCGTCGCGGCGGCGCTCGGCGGGAGTACCGAGAAGATGGCGTTCGGCCACCGCGGCGTGAACCAGCCGGTCCGGGACCTCGACTCGGGCCGCGTGGTGATGACGACCCAGAACCACGGCTACACCGTGACCGAGCCCGGCGACCTCGACGTCACGCAGGTCAACGTCAACGACGACACGCCCGAGGGACTCGCGAGCGACGCGCTCGACGTCATCACCCGCCAGTACCACCCCGAGGCAAACCCCGGCCCGCACGACTCGCTCGACTTCTTCGACGACGTGCTCGCGATGGCGGATACCCAGCGAGCGGCCCCGACCGCGGACTGATCGTCGATCCCCGAGCGTCGCCCGCGGAACAAACCGACTGGCGACCGAGTCGGCGATGGACCGATTCTCGTCAGTGTCGCTCGGTCGCCGGTCGAGCGGTTTCCGTCTGCTCGTCCGCGGGTTCGACCGAGGTGTCGTCCGAGCGGGTGGGGCCCGCGAACTCGGTCGTGGCGCAGTCGACGCAGTAGTGGTTGTGCTCGACGGAGCTGGTGACGATGGGGACGCCAGCCAGGCAGACCTCTTCGCGGTAGCGCCGGACCAGGCCCTGGTCCAGTCGTGAGTCACAGCTCACACACCGTTCCGTCCGCCCTTCCGCGGTGCGGAGAACGCGCTCGTCGACGCTCCGGACCCGTCCGAACCGGGTGAGCGAGTGGCGGCGATCCAGGCGACGGCGAAAGCGCGGGTTCACGAACACACCGAAGAGAACGAGCACCACGGAGATGAGCACGATCGCGGCCGACGCCACGAGGTTCACCGGCGCGGAACCGCCGACGATCCGAAGTGACGTCACGACGATGCCGAGCACGCCCAGTCCCACCAGTAGCCAGCCAGCGACGCCATAGAGAAGCTCCGACACCGTGGTGGCGAGTCGTTGGGACTCGGATTTCTTCGCCGGCATACGTCGGATGAGCGACGACACCGACATAATTGTTGGGGAGTTGCCACCGGAAGCCGGCGGTCACCACAGGGCAGCCCCACGGTATCGGGCGACCGAGATCGCTTCTCGGAGGGGGAGGTGTTCGTCGCTTCGATGGTTATTCCCACGGAATCGCGGGGCGGTAGGTATATGCGTTCGGCCCGGCAATATCTGCTGCATCAGTGACGCGGTTTCAACGCGGTTCACGGAGTACGCCCCGCCGGGGCAGTTCACAATCATGGAGGACACAGCGAAGTACCTGATTCACGCGGACGTCACCGCCGAGGGGGTGGTGGAGCGAAACGACGTGGTCGGCGCGGTCTTCGGCCAGACCGAGGGCCTGCTCGGCGACGATCTCGATCTCCGGACGCTCCAGGACGCCTCGAAGGTCGGTCGGATCGACGTGGCGATCAACTCCCAGAACGGCCAGTCGTTCGGCCGGATCACCATCGCGAGCGGGCTCGACAGGGTCGAGACCGCGATCCTCGGCGCATCGCTCGAAACCATCGACCGGATCGGGCCGTGTCGCTCGACCGTCGACGTCGACCGGATCGAGGACGTCCGGGCCGCCAAACGCCGCGAGGTGGTCGATCGCGCGAAGGCGCTGCTCGGCGCGTTCGAGGAGTCCACGATGAGCTCGGCGGAACTCGTCGAAGCCGTCCGCGAGAGCGCACGCACCGGGGAGATAACCACCTACGAGGGGCTGCCGGCCGGGCCGCGGGTCGCCGAGACCGACGCGATCATCGTGGTCGAGGGGCGAGCGGACGTGCTCACCCTGCTGGGCTACGGCGTCAAAAACGCTATCGCGGTCGAGGGAACGAACGTGCCCGATCCGGTGGCCGCACTCACCGAGCAGCGCACGACGACCGCCTTCCTCGACGGCGACCGCGGCGGCGACCTCATCCTGAAGGAGCTCGGCCAGGTGGGAGACGTCGATTACGTCGCGGTCGCGCCCACAGGAGAAAGTGTCGAGGACCTCTCGCGCGAGGCGGCGCTGTCGGCGCTCCGCGAGAAGGTCGCCTACGATCTCGTCGCGGGTGCGAACAGCCCGCGCGAGGCCGTCGCCGCCACCGACGGCAGCGCGCGGCCCGCCCCCGAGAGCACCGAGCCCGCGCCGCCGGTCGAGCCTGGCGGCGCGACCGGTCCGGACGCCACCCTCGACGCGACCCCGACAACGACGGGCGACACCGCCGACGAGTCGACCGCGACAGCCGGTGTCGAGTCGGCCCAGTCGCCCTCGGCCGAGAGCGACGCAGCACGTGCGACGGTCGAAGCCGAGGGTGGGGCGGCGACCGAATCGGCCGAATCGACCGGGTCGACCGAGACGGTCGACGCCGACGACGCAACCGGCGGAACCGCCACCGAACCGGCGGCTGGCACACCGGCCGACGAGTCGGACGCCACACCGGAGCCCGAGACGCTCCGCGGGCACGTCCGAGCGGTCATCGAGGGCGAGTCCGGACGCGTCCGGCTGCTCGACACCGATTTCGAGACGGTGGCCGACGCGCCGGCGAGCGAGGCGTTCGACGCGATCGAGGGGGCGACGGCGGTCCCTGCGAGCGTGGTGCTCGACGGCGAACTCACCCAGCGCGTGCTCGACGTCGCCGCCCAGCGCGGCGTCGCAGGGATCGTCGCACGCTCGGAGGGCGAGTTCGTCAAGAAACCCACCGGGGTCCGGGTGCGGACGGCGGCTCAGCTCCGGCCCGAATCCGACGACGAACCCGACGCGGCATCGGGGGACTCGTCCGACGCCGACTCGGACGCGGTCGACGAGGAATCCGCATCGGGCTGACGAACGAACAGGAGTCCGTCGTCGCCGTCGTAGTGACAGGAAAGTCGCTCGGCGACCGCGAAGCCGTGGCGCTCGTAGAAGCGTCTCGCACGGGTGGCGTCCGCGCGGGTCGTGAGTCGGAGTTCGCTTTCTCCCACCCGGTCGACGACCGCAGCGAGCAGCGCCGAGCCGTGGCCCGATCCTCGGTGATCGGGCGCGACCGCGAGTTCGGCGAGATAGGCGGGGTCGCCCGGGATCGCGAGCGCGTACCCGACCGGCGGTCGTCCGGCGACGAGCGCCAGGGGCGGGCCGTCGATCCCGGCATGGAGGAGGTCGGGCCACGTCGAGTCGAGCGACACGGTCTGGATGGCGAGCAGCGTCGTGAGATCGTCGCGGGTCGCCTCGCGGATCGTCGTCATAGCGGCGCGAGGCCAACACCCACGGCGAGCGCCGCACACACCAGCGCGGCCGCGAGCGTCGCGAGGAAGTTCACGGTCCGGTTGTCGAACTCCAGACCACCGAGTGAGCCGCTGTTCCGTCCGACACTCGTGGTGCCGCCCCGACCCGGGAGCAGGCTGTCGAAGCGCCGGTCCTCGAACAGCGCCCCGAGGAGGCTGTCGACGACCATCCCCGCGACCCCCGCCGCGGCGATGATCGCCGCGCCCGCCGGTGTCACGTCGAGGGCGAGGGCGGCGAGGCCGGCGACCACCACTGCGCCGCCGAGCCCTGCGACCACGCCCTGCCACGTCACGCCGCCGTCGGTCCCCGGGGGCACGGGTTCGAGCGTCGTGATGAGTCTGGGAGTGTCGTAGAGCCCGCCGATCTCGCTCGACAGCGTGTCGGCCATCGCGGCGGCGATCGAACCCGCGAAGACGAACCGGAACAGCTCGCCGCCGACGGGGAGGAGCGGGGCCGCGGCGTAGCCGAGCACCGCCCCCAGCGCGACCGCGGCGTTCGCGAGCACGTTCCCGCTGCCGCGCGCGCCGCCGTCGTCCTCGGCGATGCCGCGCTGGCGCTTCCGATCGTACCGGAACTTGGTGGCGAGCCCGCCGCCCGCGAAGAAGGCGATCAGCAGCGCGAACCAGCCGAACCCGCCGAGCACGATCATCAGCAGTCCCGAGAGCACGCCCGTCAACATTCCCGGGATCGAGGCGGTGTCGAGCGCGTACGCGAGATAGCCGAACCCGGCGGTGACCGCGAGCGCGACGCCGATCCCGGTCGCGGGGACCGACGGCGAGAGCTCGGCGAGCAGCCAGAGCAGGAGTCCCGCCGAGAAGAGGACGAGCGGATCGTCGCGCTCGAACAGCACCGAACGAACCAGCGCGCCGAGCAGCGCTCCGCTGGCGGCGTAGAAGATCGCGAGCGCTGGCGACGGCGTGGGCGCGACGAGCCCGACCACGAGCTGGCCCGCCGTGCCCGCGAGCGTCCCGCCGACCACGAACCCGACGACGCCCGCGATCGGCGTCCCCCGCCACACCCGAACCACCGCCTCGACGAGGTTGCCGCCCGAGAGCACGAGCACGCTCGCCACGAACACGAACGTCGGCATCGTGAAGAGGGAGGCGAACAGCGCGAGCCCGGCGGCCGCGAGCGAAAAGCCCGCGAGGCCGTAGAGGGTGCGCTCCTCGCGGTCGCCCGAGCGAGCGAACAGCTCGAACACCCGCCCGTCGTCGATCACGAAGGCCGCGAGCCCCGCGACGACGACGAACGGCGCGGCGGCCGCCCGTCCGAGAAACGGGGCGGCGAGCGAGAGCGCGCCGACGAGCGCGAACCCGCCCGCCCGCCGGACAGGGTGGGTCACTGCCCGTCGTTTTCCCGAAGGCCACTTAACACTCCCGAAGCCACCGGAACCGGCGGGTGTGGTGCGGCGAGCGGCGAGTTCCGCACACGAGCCGTGAGTTTTAGGCGCGCGCCGCGAGTAGTCGGCGTGTGGGACTCTACGACCGGTATCTCGCCGCACGGGTCCGCCGGAACCCGGCTCCGTTGCCTGCGCGGATCGCGCTGGTCATCGCCGAGCGCGACCTCCTGGAGGGAGGTGCGTACCGAACCCTGGAGGACTGTTTTGCGTGGGCGTTCGAGTACGGGGCCGACCGCGTGATGGTGTACGTCAGCGTGCTCGATACTGGTGCTGTGCCCACCATCCGACGAGTCTTCGAGCGGTGTGATGCGCCGCGCGAGCTCGCGGTCCGGGGACCCGACGACGCCGAGCGCGCCGACGCCCCCATCCAAGTGAGCATCGGTCTCGGCGGCAAACACGAGTTCGCGGAGGCAGTACGCGGGGTCGCGACTCAGGTCGAGGCCGGCACGCTCACCGCCGGCGACATCGACGGCGACGCGATCGAGGAGCGGCTGGTGTTCCCCGAAGACCCCGACCTCGTCATCAAGACCGGCGCGGAGCGACTCTCCGATTTCATGATCTGGCAGTCCGTCTACTCGGAACTCCACTTCACCGACGTCAACTGGCGCGATTTCAGGAAACGCGACTACCTCCGGGCGCTCCGGGACTACCAGAATCGCCAGCGCCGCTACGGAAAGTGAGACCAGGCGGCGTCGCGCTGGCCCACCGCGACGCCGATCGGCCATCCAACCGCCGACACCGCCAACCCCATCTCGTATTCGAGAATCATAACGTACTTGCGACGGTTCGGGTAACGACCACCCGTATGAGATCGTACGAGGGTGGGCGCGTCGTTCGCCGTCGGCCGGGCGACGGCCGAGAGTTCGTCGGTGAGGCGAACCGACCGGGACGGCCGAATGAGCGGTGAGTCGGTTTTCGAGGGGGAGTTGGGAACGCTCGACTGTGTTCTGTTGAGTCTCGGCGGGATGGTCGGCTCCGCGATCTTCGTGTTCCCGGGCTCGACCGGTCGGCTGACCGGTCCGTCGGCGGTCGGCGCGTGGCTGGTGGCCGGCGTGTTGATGCTCGCGATCGCGCTCTGCTACACCGAACTCGCGCTCGCGTTCCCGGAGACGGGGGCGGTCGCGGTGTTTCCCTACGAGACGCTCGGCCCCTCGCCCGCGATCCGCGCGTTCGCGAGCTATCTGGAGGGGGTCTGCTACACCGTCGGCTGGGTGTTCGGGATCAGCGTGTCGGCGCTCGCGATCGCCGACTACCTCGCAATCCTGGTGCCGGCTGCGGGCGGTCACGTCCCGCTCGTGGCGCTCGTCGCCATCGGGGCGGCCACGCTCGTCAACCTCCTCGGCGTCGACGTCACGAGTCGAGCGAACCTGCTCCTGTCGGCACTGTTGCTCGCGGTGCTGTGTGCGTTCGTGGCCAGCGGGTTCGCCCGCTTCCGGCCGAGCAACTACGAGCCGTTCTTCGCGGCCGGCCCGGTGCGATTTTTCGCCGCCGTCCAGGTCGCACTCACCGCCTACGGCGCGTGGACCGCGATCCCGTCGGTGGTGGAGGAGATCGAGACGCCGTCGCGAACCGTCCCCCGCGCGATCCTCGTCTCGCTCGCCGCCGCAACGCTGCTCTACACCGCGATCGTCGCCGCGGTCCACGGCGTCGTTCCGATCGAGCGCTTTGCGGCGGACAGCGCTGCGATCACCGCACCGCTCGGGGTGGCCGCCGGCGCGATCGGGCTCCCGTGGCTCCGCTCCCTGCTCGCGTTCGGCGCGGTGATCGCCATCTTCACCACGCTGCTCGTCGGCGTGATGAGCGCGGGGCGCGTGCTGTTCGCGCTGGGACGCAACGACACGCTGCCGCGGGCGTTCGCCGCGACGAGCGGGTTTCGGGTCCCGTGGGTGGGCGTGCTCGCCGTCGGGGTCGTCGCGGGCGCGCTCGTCACGGTTCCCGGGTACTTCTCGCAGCTCCTGGTCGTCGCCGCCGTCGTCGGGACCGGCGTGCCGTACGCGCTCAACATACTGTCGTTCGTCGGTTTGCGCCACTACCGCACCGATATCGAATCGCCGTTCCGTGCCCCGGGCGGCGACGCCCTGGCGATCGTGGCGTTCGCGGGGATCGCCGTCGCCATGATCGGGCTCGGATCGACCGAGATCCGGTGGTCGCTCGGCGCGCTCGCGGTGTTGATCGGCTCGTTCGTTCTCCGTGCCGCCCTGGTTCCCGACGCGATCGAGCCCGAGACGCCGACGGATTCGTAGGCAGGACGTCGAGCACTCGGTTCCTCCTGCCTGATCGCCGCCGAACCGGGAGCGGTCCTTGGAGAAAGTATTTAACCTTTGTGGCCGATTGCCGGGACAGGAGCAGCCCTCGATGGGATATCTCGATCGACTCAAGCGTCGGGTAGCGGGGGAAGACCGCGACGCGGAGTACGTCTGTACGGACTGTGGAGCGGGGTTCGAGGGACGCCGCCAGGTGTGCCCGGAGTGTGGGGGCTACTCGATCACGCGGCGCGAGTGGGAGCCGGCAGTGCTTCGGTGACCCAGCGGACTACCGCCACCAGTCACCCCGACGTTCCTCGCCGTCCGTCGACGCGCGGAGCACCGGCGGGTACGCCGACTCGTTGCCGTTCTCGGCCCCGAACCCGAGCGCGAGCCGGCGAGCGACGTGCCACGCGGCCGCGTCGGTGTCGACGCCGGTCAGGGAGATGTCGACACGGGTGTAGCGTTCGAGCGCGCTGTCGCCGTCGGGATCGACGCCGTACACCGAGCCGCACGATCGGGCGTCGGCCTCACAGGGCGGATCGGCGGGGAAGTGGATCACCACGTCGGCGTTCTCGAACGAGTCGACCCGCAGGAAGGACAGGTTTGTGGGGGCGAGGCCGTCCGCGCCGCGGTCGTAGTACGAGAGCGCGCGACGGAGCTGTTCGTCGACCGCGTCGCGCTCGTCGGCAGGGACGGCGTCGAGATCGGCGAACACCGTGAGCGTCGGGTCGTCCCAGGGGAGCGTTCGCTCGCTCGCGTTGGGTTCGGGGAGCGACGTGAGCACTGCGTGCGCTCGCATGAGTCGGGTCGGCGGGTCGTCGTGGCTCAGCCCGAGCGTGTGGCCGAGTTCGTGTTCAAGGACTCGAACCGTGGACTCGTTCGAGAGGTCGTCGAGCACCCGGACGTCGACGGTGTTTGCGGTCTGGGGTGGGCGAGTGACGCGCGGCGCGCAGCCGGCAGCCGTCTCGACCTCGCCGCAGCGTTCGAGCGACGACTGGAACGTCACCCGGAGGTCGGGGTCGGTCGCGTTCGGCACGAGCGTGAAGTTCACCGTGAAATCGAGGTAGCGGTCGTCGTTTTGCTCCCAGTAGGTGAGCGCCTCGCGCACGAGCGGGTCGAACGCGCGGTCGGCGTCGCCCGGATCGAGCGCGACGGTCAGCTCGTCGTCGGGGTAGGGGTTGTCGGGATCACCCGTGTAGCCGGCGAGTTCGTCGGGGAGCCCCCCGCCGACACAGCCGGCGAGGACGACGAGGCAGGCCACCGCGAGCGCACGGGCGATCCCGGCCATCGTCCGGAGCAAGGGTGGCACGGGTATCACGCTTGCGCCACAAGAGGCTGTGGTGTGGTTGCAGAGCGGCTGCGGGATGGGGTTCGCGCGCCGAGCGGCACGGACCCTTATGAGTATGCCACGCATGCGCAGCGGTATGTCCATCGAACGGGGTTTACTCCTCGCCGCGATCGTCCTCCTCGGCGCGGTCGCCGTACTCATGGTCCTCCCCTACGAGCAGTATCTGCTGCTCGCGATCCTCCTCGCGTACCTGCTCTACCCCCTCCAGCGCCGTCTGCGCGAGCGCGTCGGGAGCCGGACGTCGGCGGGACTGCTCATCGTCGGCTCCTTTCTCGCCGTGATCGTCCCGCTGGGGGTGCTCCTCGGCGTCGCCGTCAGCCAGGCCTCGGCGATCCTCGTAGCGATCGAGCGCGGCGAGTTCAGCCTCGGGGCGATCGAGAGCCAGCTGAGCGAGCGGACCGGCATCCCCATGGACATCGAACGGATCCTGTCGGAGGGGAACCTCGATCCGTCCGCGCTGTTTGGCGGCTCCGGCGGGGACAGCACAACGGCACTCCTCGACGGCGCGAGCCAAGTGCTCGGCAACGTCGTGAGCGTGCTCGGCAGCCTCTCGGACATCGCGATCGGCATCACTCTCTTCCTGTTCGTGCTCTACTACCTGCTCGCGGACGGCCCGGCGCTCGCCGCGTGGCTCCGCTCCGTCTCGCCGGTCAGGGACACGACGATCGATCGGCTCTACGAGCGAAGCGATCGGCTGATGTGGGCGGTCGTGTTCGGCAACATCCTCGTTGCGGTCGTCCAAGGTGTGCTCGTCGGGATCGGGTTCGCCGCCCTCGGCGTGCCGAACGCGATCTTCTGGACGATCGCGACCACGATCCTCGCGCTGTTGCCGATCATCGGCGCGTCGGTCGTCTGGATCCCGGCCACCGGCTATCTCGTGCTGGTCGATCGCCCGGTGATCGCCGTGGCGCTGTTCGGCTACGGTGCGCTCGTGGTGAGTCTCTCCGATAACTACCTCCGGCCGATGATCGGCGGGCGCGAGGCGCGACTCAACCCCGGCCTGTTCGTCGTCGGCCTCTTCGGCGGCCTCACGGTGTTCGGCTTCATGGGACTGTTCTTCGGGCCGGTCGTGCTCGGCCTTCTCAAGGTGCTCGTCGAGCTGTTCGCGGAATACCGACCGCCGGCCCGGTCGGCGATGTGAGGTCCCCTGTGACGCGATCGGTCAGTCGTGCGCCCGGTCGTCGTATGGATCGTCACCCCGATCCGTCGTGGTCGTGAGCCCGGCGGCGATCGTCTCGATCATCATCTCACGGATCGCGGGGTAGCGGTCCTCGCCGATCTCCTCGCGGTACGGCGCGAGGGTCGCCGCCGCCTCGATGGTACCGGCGATCGCCTCGGGATCGCCGTCTCGGATCTTCCCCTCGGCCTGCCACGTTTCGATGTACGGCCGGAGATAGCCGAGCTCACGATCGACCTGTTCGGCCAGTTCCTCGTCGGAGTAGAGGCGGGTCAGCCGCTCGTAGTCGTCGCCGGTGAACAGCTGCTCGACGAGCGGGTTCGTCTCCAGCTCCTCGAACGTGATCCGGAGGAATTCCCGAATAGCGCGCTCGGGATCGTCCGTCCCCTCCAGGGGCGTGACGGCGCGCCCGTAGAAGCGCTCGGTCTCGCGTTCGAGGACCGCGAGGTAGCACTCGTCCTTCGAGTCGAAGAACTGGTAGAACGTGCTCGGCGCGACGTCGATCTCTCCTGTGAGGTCGGCGATCGTGGTCTTGTCGAGTCCGTAGCGCGCGAACTGTTTTCGACCCGTGTCGAGGAGCTCTTCTCGGAGGAGATCTCGCTTTTCGTCACTGAATCCTTTCATCTGTCAGTCGTGGGTCGGTGGTGCGGTAGTTCGGGTTCGGGTCCCGGGCGCTGCGTTCGAGTCACTGGATGTCCATCCTCGTGAAGCGGAACTGGCTCACGGCCACCAACACCAGGGTGGCGATAAGCAAGATTCCAGCGCTTGCGAAGTCGTAGCTCCCCTCGACGAGGATCTCGTTGGCGTCGAAGTAGGCCATCGGCGCGACGTTCGCCACCCAGCCGAAGTCGGTCGCAGTGATGAACGATTCGAGCAGGTACAACGAAAATATCAGCCCGATGGCGGCGTTCTGGGCGGTATCCCGACTGTCGAACAGGACGGAGAGGACGAGCCCGATGGCTCCACAGCACAGCAGGTAGGGGATCGAGAGGACGTGGACCATCAGGAGTTCCTCGACGGCGATCGAGGCGTCGATGAACAGCGTTCCGGCGTAGATCACCGCCGGCGTGACGACGCTCGCGACGAGGATCGGCACCAGCAGCGAGAGGAACTTCTCGACGAGCACGCTCGTCCGTGAGACCGGGTTCGAGAGCAGCACGTCCATCCGGTCGGTGTCGATGTCGCCTCGGATCGATCCCGCCGCGCTGTAGGCCAGATAGAGCCCGAAGAAGACCGCCCAGAAGAGGGTGTAGAACTCCCCGGCGAGTAGGCCTTCGAGGCTCGACAAGCTCTCCAAGCCGAACGCCTCGATGAACGGTCGAGGCAAGTCCGTGATCACCTGCTCGAACTGCTCGTTGGCCGCGATGTTCGTCGTGATCAGCGGCGTGAACGCCACGAAGGCGAGCGCCATCAGCGCGAACGCGCCGCTGAGTCCGAGTGTACCCCTGATCCGCTTTCGGCCATCGTAGCGCAGGACGTCGAGGGTCATCAGATATCCATCCTCGTGAACCGCCACTGACTCGCGAAGACCAGTACCGCGGCCGCAGCGAGCAGGATGGCTCCGCCCGCCCAGTCGAAGGTCCCGTCGACGAGGATTTCGGTGGGATCGAAGTAGTTCATCGGCGCGATCACGCCCAGCACCTCGTAGTCGGTGCCGATGAGCAGCGTCTCGATCAGGAACGCAACGACCAGCACCCCGATCGAGGCGATCTGGGCGAGATCCTCGTCAGTGAGGAACACCGAGAACGCGAACCCGACCGCCGCACAGCAGAGCAGATACGGAACGGCCAGCGCGTGCAGCATGACGAGGTTCTCGACGACGAGCGGGTCGTCGATGATCACCGATCCGGCGTAGAGTACGATCGGCGTGATCGCGTTGACCGCGAGGATCGGCACCAACAGCGAGGAAAACTCCTCGACGACGAGCTTCGATCGGGAGACCGGTGCGGAGAGCAGCGTGTCCATCCGGCCTGACGCGACGTCGCCTGCGATCATCGAGGCCGCGCTGTAGGCGAGATAGAGGCCGAGCACCAGCACCCAGCCCACCTGGAACAGTTCGACCGCGAGCAGCCCTGGTAGCGTGTCGATCGCCGAGATGCCGAGGCCCTCGGTGAACTGTTGGGGAAGCCCCGCAAAGAGCGCCTCGACGTCGAAGTCGGTAAACGAGGGCGCGAGCGCGACGAACATCGCACCGTAGAAACTCGCCGCGACCGCGATGGTGGCCCCGAGCACGAGCCGGCGCTCGCCCTCGTAGCGCGCGACTTCAAACATCCGCCTCACCGCTCCGATCCGATCGGCCGATGGTGCCCGACTCCTCGTCGGGGTCGACCTCGCCGTAAAAGCGCATGAACACGTCCTCCAGGGGGGCGATCCGCGATGTCGAGGTCGAGGATGTCGTACTCGACCAGGTGTTCGAGCAACACGTTGTAATCGCCCGTATAGGTGAAGCTCACCGTCGTTCCCTCGCGGCCGCTCCCGGACGAGTCGCCATCGCGTTGGTCCGAGGCGGCGTCCTCGCCCGTGCCGCTTTCGTTCGCGTTCTGCTCGGTCGAGGGGGGCGCTGACCCGTTGGTTCGCTCACCACCGTCGGATCGCTCCGCGTTCCGCCGAGGATCGCGCTCGCTTCGCTCGCGCTCACCACCGTCGGATCGCTCCGCGTTCCGCCGAGGATCGCGCTCGCTTCGCTCGCGCTCACCACCGTCGGCCGCCGTGGGCTGGGAAGAGTCGTCGTCGCCGCTGATCGTGACGTCGTGTGCGCCGTCGATGTCGAAGGCCCCAGGTTCGATCGATCCGGCGACGTGCGCCGAGACGCGTTTTCCGGTGCGGTCGAGCAGCGTCTCGACGTCCTCGAGCTCGACGAGGTGACCGTTCCGGATGACACCCACGCGGTCACAGATCTTCTGGACCTCGCTCAGGATGTGCGAGGAGAAGAAGAAGGTCACACCCTGTTCTTGCTCCTCGCGGATGAACTCGTAGAAGCGCTCCTGCATCAGCGGGTCGAGCCCCGACGTGGGTTCGTCCATGATGACGAGATCGGGGTCGTGCATGAACGCGAGCACGACCGCGAGCTTGCGCTTGTTGCCCGTGGAGTACTCACCGATCTCGCGGTCCATCGGCGGGTCGAACAGTTCCAGTAACTCTTCGCTGCGAGAATCGCCCTTGAGGGAGGCCTGGTACCGCAGGAATCGCTTGCCGGTGACGCTCTCGTCGAACCCCATCTCGGCCGGGATATACCCGATGGAGCGCTTGGCCTCGATCATCGCGCTCCGGTCGGTGACGTCGTGGCCCAGCACGGTGGCGCTGCCGCCGGTCGGCGACTGAAACCCCATCAGCGTCCGGATGGTGGTCGACTTGCCCGCCCCGTTCGGCCCGAGGAACCCGAACACCTCGCCCTCGCGCACGTCGAGCGTGAGATCCTCGATACCACGGGTCTCGCCGTAGTATTTCGTCAGCTCGTTCGTCTGGATTGCGGCCATGTCACGCACACACTCGCCGATACGATCCAGAAACATATGAATGTGACGACCGTTCTATTTTCAAATTTTTGCGGCGGTATGCAGGGGAACTGAGGGTTCGGAACGCCTCGGGGACGACGACCCAGCGGCCACGCGACCGCGCTTCGAACCAGGTGAACGAGCGGTGACCCGGAGCCGTCACTCGGGGCGAACCGTCGCCGAAATGGTTAACAATCGTCGGTGATCTACCTTCGAACAGGTGTCGGTTGTGTACACACCACATGGGTCAGGCGGGAGAGAGCGGTCGGTCGTTCCCGAAGGCGGGCGAGACGGCCCGAAGGAGGTCCGAAGACTCGAACACTACTCGTGTGCGATGGGTGGCCTCGTGGTGGCGGTCGCGCTCACGGCGGTGTGCTATCCGGTGCTCGTCGCGGTCACGGGATCGCTGGGGATGCTCGCCACGACGGCGATCGTGTCGACGGTCGTCCTCGTGTGGGGGCTCGGATGGATCGGGTTCGAACTCCTCTGGGAGTGGCGTGCCGGTCGTTGGCAGCGGGCGTAGCTGCCGGTCGTGGTGCCCGGAGCCGCGTCGGAGTCACGAACGGCGACCGGCCCGCGAACCGACGGTTTCCGTCTAGTCGTTCGCGAGAAGGTGTGAGTCGACGAACGCCAGCAGCGCCTCGCGGGTTTTCGTCGCGTCGTCGGTGGTGGAGGCGCGTCGGAGCATCGCGCCGTCGATCGCCGAGACGAGGTGATCCGCCGTCCGCTCGACGTCGACGTCCCGGAAGATGTCGTCGTCGACGCCAGCGGTCAGGACGTCGACGAGCGTGTCACGGACGAGACGGTCGGCACGGCTGAACTGTTCGCGGTACGCCTCGTCCGAGAGCGCGCGCGAGCGGAGTTCGAACAGCGCGACCTGGAACTCGCGCTGCTCCGTCGTGGGCGATTCCGGCACGAAGTTGTCGACGAGCGTCCGCAACTGGTCGTCGGGAGCGTCGGCCGTGTCGACCGCCTCCTCCACGGTGAACTGATCGAGGACGTACTCCAGGAACGCGACGAGGATCTCGTCTTTGGTGTCGTAGTGGTAGTAGAGCAGCGATTTGCTCTTCGCGAACTCGTCCGCGATCGCCTGGATCGTGAGATCGGCGTACCCGTGTTCGCACAGCGCCCGATAGGTGGCCTCCATGATCGCCGTCTGCGTCCCGGTTTGGTCGGCCGCGTCGGTGGTCATGTAGACTAACTATTCAGTCAAAAACAAAAAGCGTACCGTTTTCGCGAACGGCATCCGGTAGCGACCGACGACGCGACAGCGACAGCAGACCGTCGGCGAGGAGTCGTAGGGTCGGACGGACTCGGTACGATCGAACATCCCGCTCCGACGATCAGATTCCGGTTTCGCCAGCGAGCGGCGTCGCACACCACTGGCAGAAGTCGAGCTCGTCGTCCGCCGGTCGGCCGCACGAGGGGCACACCGTCGGGCCGTCCCCATCGTGGGTGTGGACGCGATGAAGGGAGTTGTCGACGACGGCGAGCTGGTAGGCGTCGAGCGCGCTGAGCACGCTCACGACGAGCAGCGGGAGGAGGTCGAGCCACGCGACCGCACCACCGGCGACGAACGCTTCGAGCGCCGACGCCGGTACGAGCAGGTAGCTGGTGACGAACGCGACCGCGAGCCAGCCGAACGCCCGACGCCACCGCCGGAGATACACGTGTCCGGCTCCCGTCGCGAGGACGGTGAGCAACACGGCGAGCCACGGCCGCTTCTTCGAGAGCGATCTGCCCATATCTGACTGTACGGTTAGTCAGTATTCAGTCTTTCGTCTCGCCTCGTCCAGCCACGAGGGGAGCGATCCTGACGCGACAGACTTACATAGACTGACCGTTCAGTTAGGACAGGAGCAATCGGTCGAATGGACGCCATCCACGTAGACGGGCTGACCAAGGAGTTCGGCACGGTCACGGCGGTGGACGACCTGTCGTTCGCGGTCGAGCAGGGCGAGGTGTTCGGCCTCCTCGGCCCCAACGGGGCGGGGAAGTCGACCCTCATCAACATGCTGGTGACGCTGCTCGGATCGACGAGCGGGACTGCACGGGTCAACGGCCACGATATCCACGACGAAACCGGCGACGTGCGCGACAGTCTCGGCATCGTCTTCCAGGAACCCGCGATCGACGAGGAGCTGACGGGCACGGAGAATCTCGCCTTTCACGGCCGGATGTACGGCAAGCGAAAGGCGGAACGCGAGGAGCGCATCCCGGAAGTGCTCGAACTCGTCGACCTCGCCGACGAGGCGGACGACACGGTCGAGAGCTACTCCGGGGGGATGCAGCGCCGACTGGAGATCGGCCGCGGGCTGATGCACGAACCCGAGGTGCTCTTCCTCGACGAGCCCACCACGGGGCTGGACGCCCGAACCCGTCGAGACACCTGGGAGTACATCCAGCGACTCAACCGCGAGTCGGGCGTCACCATCGTCATCACGACCCACTATATGGACGAGGCGGACTTCCTCTGTGAGCGAGTGGCGATCATGGACCAGGGCGAGATCGTCGCGATCGATTCGCCCGAGGGGCTCAAGGACTCGCTGGGCGGCGACGTCGTCACGCTCGGGCTCGATGGCCAGGCGAACGAGTTCGTCGACCGTCTCGGCGACCGGCCGTGGGTGCGCGAGCGCGATCGAACCGACGAGGGGATCGCCGTCACGCTCGAACGGGGTGCGACGAGAATCGTCGACCTCGTCCGGCTCGCCGACGAGACGGAGGCGACGATCACGGCCGTGGATCTCGAGAAGCCGAGCCTCGAGAACGTCTTCCTCTCGCTCACCGGCAGCACGCTGACCGAGCGTGAGGCCGACGAACCGTCGACGGAGCCGGCCTCGCGCGACCGGTCGTCGCAGGCCGCGAGGGCGAGACGATGAGCCTCGTCGATCCCCTCGGCATCTACGGGCTCTGGCTCCGCGACGTGAAGCGGTTCCTGCGGACGCCCTCGCAGATCGTCGGCTCGCTCGTGTTTCCCCTACTCTTTCTCGTGTTGCTGGGCTTCGGTCTCGACGGCGGGGCGATCCCCGGACTCCCGGAGGGCGTCGCGTATCTCCAGTATCTCGTTCCCGGGATCGTCGGGTTCACGATGCTGCTGGGGGCCTCGATCGCGGGGATCTCGATCCTCTCGGACCAGGACGTCGGCTTCCTGAAGGAGATCCTCGTCGCACCGGTGAGTCGGACCTCCATAGTTCTCGGTCGGATCGCCGGCGGGTCGACGACGGCGATCGTCCAGGCGGTGCTCATCCTCGCGATCTCGATCCCGCTCGGGTTCGAGCTCGCGGGCTGGCTCTCGCTGCCGCTCGCAGCGGTCTTCCTCGTGTTGATCGCGACGACGTTCGTCGGCTTCGGCATCGCGCTGGCGTCGCAGTTCTCCGACAGCGAGGGATTCAGCCTGATCGTCCAGTTCGTCATCTTCCCGCTGTTCATCCTCTCGGGCGCGATCGTTCCCATCGAGGGTCTGCCCGAGCTGGTCCAGCCGCTCGCGTACATCAATCCGCTGACCTACGGCGTCGACGGCCTCCGGGCGGCGCTGGTCGGCACGTCGACGTATCCGCTCCTCGTGAACTTCGGCGCGCTCGTGGTCTCGTCGGTCGTCATGGTCTCCCTCGGTGCGTACCTGTTCGAGCGGGTCGAAGCGGTGTAGCTCGCACGACGACCACTGTCGTCGATCCGGCCCCGGACCGATCCCGACGTCTTCGACACGACAATCTTTATGTATCGATCCGGGGAATTCGCCACGAGCGGTCGCGAGCCACCTCGACGGTCGTCGACCGCTGCCGTCGCGGCTCGCCACCGACGCCGCCCCGACCGTGGCCCGTGGCGTCTCTCGATCACCACCATGGAACGACTGCTCATCAACCCGGACGAACTCAAGGACGCGCAAAGCATCGGCTACAACCACGCCGTCATCGAGAACGGCGAGTTCTCCATGGCCGGCCAGGTGGCGATGGACGCCGACGGCGAGATCGTCGGCGACGACATCGCAAGCCAGGCACGCCGGGCGTACGAGAACCTCGGCCACCTCCTCGCGGCGATCGGCAAGGAGTTCGCCGACGTGACGAAGGTCACGACCCACATCGTCGACCCGCACTCGAACTACCACGCGGGGTACAAGGACGTCTACTGGGAGACGTTCGCGGAACCGTACCCGAGCCACACGGTGTTGGGCGTCCATCAGCTGGCCCACGAGGACTACCTCGTGGAGATCGAAGTCGACCTCGCGCTCACCGCGGCGGACGTCGACGCGATCGAACCGGACGGCGACGTGGTCCGGCGCGTCACGAGGTGACGGAGAGTCCTCTCTGCCGGCGGGCGATCGTCAGCCGTACAGCCGTTCGACGAGCGCGCCGAGGAGCTTGTTCTCGGCCCGACGGAGGTGCTCCTCGAACGTGCGGCGGTCGATGCCGAGCTCGGTGCCGAGTTCGGTCGTCGTCGTTCCACGGGGAATGGCGTAGTAGCCGGCCTCGTGGGCGGCGACGATCGCCTCGCGCTGTCGATCCGAGAGCGTCGGGATCGCCGAGTGCAAGGAGAGCAGCGGGTGTTCTCGATCGATCGTCGTGGTCTCGCGCTTCGAGCGCACCGTCACCCGGTATCGCTCGTTGATCTCGCGGTAGAACGCCGTCAGGTTGGCGGGATCGAGCGCGAACACCCGACAGAGCTTCGCGCCGCGCTCGTAGCGCAGTGGCGGCAGGAGGAGGCACTCGGTGGCCGCGAGGTGTGTCTCGACGTTGTCCTGTGTGTGGGGCTTCAGACACTCGTCGGTGACGACGACGTACTCACTGCCCTCGGTGATCGTGTCCCTGACGCCGACGGCCGCCTCGATCTCCCCTCTGACCGCTTCGTTCGCGTCGTTTCCGACGTGCAACAGATCGCAGTGGTCGTTGCACCACAGTTCGATCTTCGCGTCGGTGCCCTGCGTCGCGTCCTCGTAGGCCACACCCCCGCTGATCTCGAAGAGCGCTTCGTACATGGGCTGGACGGTTGTCGCCCTGAGATCATAAAGCACCCTCCACGTGCCGGGGCTCGGCCTCACGATCGTCGACACGCTCGTCGAAGCCCACGGCTGGGAAATCGCGCTCGACGGCGACGGGGCGGAGGCGCGCTTCGAGGTCGTCTTCGGGCCGAGCGACCCGCTGCCGGTTCGGCGGCCGAGCGAATGACGCGACGCCCGATCGAGCGCCGGGCCCGAGTGGACGAGAACTGAAAGAGAAATCACGAGCCGGAGTTCGAACCCGACCGCGAGAAGGTCGTTCGTTCGCGCCGGGATCACGTGGTTCGAACCGTGCGTTCGGCGGCCGCTCGTTGCGTTCGTTTCCCGCAGCAAGCCTAGGCCGGGATTTGAACCGAAGGTTCAATAGCTTATGTATAATACTGAGATATGAGCCATGACCGACCCGGTAAGGATGCTCGACGCGCTCAAGCGTCAAATTCGGGGAAACCTGGATGAACTCGAAGACCACGAGGAACCGCGCGACGTGAACGACCGCGACCGAGACGCACTGCTCGAATTCGACCGGCGGATGCAACTGTTGGATTCCAAATACGGCGACTACCGACGGGAGAAACTGTTGCGTCACTGTACCCGAATCGCCGAGAACGTCGGACCTGGAGTGCTCACTGACGCTCTTGAAAGCCGTGAAGCGGCGGAGGACATCGTTCTCTGGATTAAGAGCGAGTACGACAACGAATACACGAAACACGACTACCGAACCGCGCTCCGCATCTTCGGGAAGCGCGTCACCGACGATGGCCTCGACGGCGACCCCGACGAACCCCCGGCGTCCATCACATGGGTCCCGTCGGGTACGAGCAGTAGTCACGACCCCGTGCCGGACCCCGCCGATATGCTCGAATGGGAGGCGGACGTGAAGCCGATGATTAAGGCGACGCAGAACGCCCGCGACGCCGCGCTCATCGCCGTCGCCTTCGACGCCGGAGCACGGAGCGGCGAGCTTCAAGACCTCACCGTCGGGAACGTGAACGACCACGAGCATGGTCTTCAAATCATGGTTGACGGGAAACAGGGACAGCGGTCCGTCCCACTCATCCCGAGCGTCCCGTATCTTCGGCAGTGGCTGTACGGGCGGGGCGGGAGTGCGCACCCCGCACCCGACGACTCGAACGCCCCGCTGTGGTCGAAGTTGAGCGCGTCCGACCCGCTCACCTACCGCCGGTTCCGCGACATCTTTAAGAATGCGGCGGAGCGCGCGGGCGTCACGAAACCGAACGACCCGACGAACTTCCGAAAGTCGAGCGCGACGTTCCTCGCCCGGCAGGACATGAGTCAGGCGTACATCGAAGACCGACAGGGCCGGGTACGGGGAAGCGACGCGACAGCGCACTACGTCGCTCGCTTCGGCGGCGAGAGCGATACCGAGTACGCGAAACTTCACGGCGTCGAGGTCGAGGAAGACGACGCCGAACCGTTCGGTCCCGTCGAATGTCCCCGGTGCGGGAAGGACACGCCCCGCGACGAACCGAAGTGCGTGTGGTGCGGACAGGTGCTCGACTACGACGCTATGCCGGAACTCGAAGCTCAACAACGCGAACTCCGGGACGCCGTGTTTCGACTCGCAGGAGAGAACCCGGAGGTGCTTGAGGACGTGAACCGCGCCCGCGACCTCATGACGGTCTTCGAGGACAACCCCGACCTTTTCGAGGACGCACAAGGGTTCGTCGAGGCGCTGTCCGACGGATAGAGTCATTCCTCGTCGGCGTCCCGGAGCTTGTCGAACTCGCGTTGAACCTGCTCGAAGTCGTCAGTCTTTCCGCCGTTTGCGAGCAGGGCGAGCGCGTACCCACGGGCTTCGGTATCGCCGTGAGCGAGCATCCGACCGAGCAGGTCACGGTTCTCCGCGACGAACTCCTGAACCTCCTCAGGGTCGTCGGCAGTCATGTCGTCTCACCATCTCGACGGAAAGTGTATGAGCTGCCGTTGCCGAACGTGCGCCACAGCCGCACCACCTCTCCTCTGCCAGGTCTGTCGCGTGACCGTTCAAATCGCCGTTCGCACACGGTCGTTTCGTGGCTAGATGGGGCACGTGCAACCCTCATTGTTATCTCTCGAAACCCGCGGTTTCGGCCTGCTCGGGGTCGTACTGCTCCGCCATTTTTCGGATAAGAGAATCATACGTTTCAGCCCCTCTCTTGAGAGGTATCACGACTTCCTCCCGCGTCGAAACCCGAAGTGGAATCGCTGTCTTCGCGTCGTATCCCGAATCAGATTCGGACATGTCGGTTCATCAAGGATGGTACCACTTATTACGAGTTGTCGTGGCTTTCCCCACCCCTCCTCTTCAGCGACAGAAATTCTCGGCGTCAAGTCCACTGGGAGTCTCAACGAGCGCGCTGGGCGGCAAGCCTGTGAAGATTTCTATCTGCTGTCGGTGTTCACGTTCCTGCGTTCCCGCCGCCCCTCTCGTGCTCTGTTCTCCAACTCCCTGAGGTCGCGGCTACGAGCGAGGAATGCGTCTATAGTGTGAGTAGGAAACGGCTCCTCACCCTCGGAGAGAACATCCAGCAACTCCACCGTGAGGCGCGTCTCCATCACCTGAGCATCCGCCAACTCCATCGCCCGTTCCTTTGAGTATGTTGGGGCGCGTTCCTGGTGGCTTTGGACGAGAATCGTATGAATAGCCCGCTCTTCCTCGGAGAATGTCTTACGAAGGTCCTCAGGAGCCATATGGCGACCGTGACGCATGGCATTTGTGTTCCCAATAGGGGCTGCTCCACCAGAGTTTCCGACTGCGTTGGGGTTGTCGGTGGGCGCTCCGTGGTCGGAGGGCGGTCCGGTCTCGTCGTGCATGAAACACGTCTTATCCGGTGGGGCGGACCGTTGGCAGGGAGAGCCATCTTCGGTGGCTTCGGAGGCACACTGCCCGATTCCCATATCCCACTTTGTGTTTGAATCAGCAAATTAGTTTGGGCAGGCAGAGGGGAGTTTCCGATGGTTTTCACTGTGAGCAGCTGAGAATAGCTCAATATCGTGACCGAACAGAAAGGTATTGGCATCTCATTGGTCAATACTCATTTACATCGAATCCACAAACTTGAACAGACATTAGATGGATGTATAAGTGCCT